>JBKJPR010000231.1:0-6002 GCA_046594275.1 Sediminibacterium sp. | reverse complement strand
GTACCGGAAAATAATACGGCTTACCAGGTATTGGAAAAATTCAAATCTACCAAAATACACCAGTGTTTTATCGTGGATGAATATGGCAGCGTACAGGGATTGATGACGCTGAACGATATACTAGAAGCCATTGTAGGCGATATTCCCCAGGAAGAAGATGAGAGCTACGAGATAACCGAAAGGGCGGATGGTTCATTTCTCGTAGATGCACAGATACCTTTCTATGATTTCTTAAGTAGGTTTGATATGACCGAATGGATGATGGAAGGGGATCAGGATTTTGATACACTTGCCGGATTCATCATACATGAACTCGAAAAGATACCGGTCACAGGCGATACATTCAAATGGAAGATATTTACCTTCGAGATCGTTGATATGGATAATCACCGTATTGATAAGGTACTGGTATCCCTCAACAAGGGTCAGCGTGCTATAGATCTTTCTTAAAAAGTAAAACCGGCGCTGTTGGCAGGATAATCCAGTTTATAACTTTTCTTAATTCCTTTGCTTTTTACATGCAGGATATTTGACTGGTTCTTTTCAAAATCATAGAGAAGGCTACAATCCACTTCCAGTTTTGAGAGTTCGGGTATTTTCACCACTTCAAAATAACTCCACACACTTTCTTTCTGTATCTCGTGCCCGATATACTGAAAAGTTACTGGTTGCCCGTTTACCTTTAGTTTTATCCGTTGGCTGATATAGGTACTGATCTGTTTTTCAAGAAAGGCTTTATCGGGCGGATTGAGGATATCCACTTTTGCGTTAGTGTATTTCTGGAGTGTCTTTTCGATATCCTCCGCAAAAGCCCGTACACTGATCTCCACCGTAGCTTCTTTCGGATTATGATTTATTTCAATAACTGAAACATAAAAAGGATGCAGCAGCGATACGAGCCCTGTCATCAGCCATTGAACCATTATATTTGCCATTCAACCATCATTTTTTTTCTACCACAAATGTCCGTTTTAATTTACTATTTAACTGTAAAAAGAAAGGGCTGAGCAGATTTTAACACAGAGCGCCTATTAGCATGACTCCAATGGAACGCAAAGTGGGGTATAAATACGCTTGCGATTTTTGGAGATATTTGGTAGTCTTGCGATTAAAAAGCTGATATGACGGAAAATGAAGTGTCAGGAATGGTAGTCGAAGAAGCTATTTACATTCACAGATCTGTTGGCCCGGGAATGCTTGAATCTGTGTATGCGCAGTGCCTGGCGTACAGGCTTGCAAAAAGAGGCTTGAACATTAGAACTGAAGTGCCGGTTCCTTTGATTTTTGAAGAGGTGAAACTTGAGTGCGGTTATAGGGCCGACCTGGTAATTGAAAGAAAAGTAGTTATTGAGATAAAGAGCATCGAGATGATTGCACCAATTCACTTAGCGCAAACATTGACTTACCTTCGTTTTTTGCATTTAAAACTTGGGATGGTACTTAATTTTAATGCTGTTTTGATGAAAGATGGGATTAGGAGGGTTGTAAATAATTTATAAACGGGGAAGGCAGCATGAAAACCCGGGAAGGATCGCAAAGGCCGCCAGGGACCGCCAGGGCCGCAAAGTAAAAAGCTAAACCCTCTTTGCGTCTTTGCGAAAACTTTGCTATCCTTGCGATACAAAAAAAATACTCCTTAGAATAATCCGGCAATCTAAATGTACATGAATGATTTCAGCATATATTTTGAAATAGGTTACAAGCATATCGCTAAACTGCAGGGGCTGGATCATATTCTTTTTGTGATGGCACTTTGCCTGCGTTACCAGTTCATTGATTGGCGCAAGATCCTTGTCCTGGTAACCGCTTTTACCATCGGTCATTCCATTACCCTGGCGCTGAGTGTATTCAATATAGTGCAGTACTCCGAAAAATGGATCGAGTTCCTGATACCCATCACTATCCTGATCACTGCCACCAGTAATATATTTGTTAAAAAATTCGTCTTCAAAACAAGATTCCCCATAATCTATTTCCTGGCCCTTTTTTTTGGACTGGTGCATGGGCTGGGTTTCAGCAGCTACCTGAAAAGCCTGTTGGGTTCTGACCAGACCGTGGTTGCACAACTACTGGCGTTTAACCTGGGGCTGGAAGTCGGACAACTGCTGATAGTAACGGGGGTTTTATTGATTTCCTTTATATTCGTAAATATTTTAAAGTGCAACCGTAGAGAATACCTGCTGTTTATTTCAGGAGGTATTTTTGCTTTGGCTCTGCAAATGACCTTTGAAAGAATACTTTATTAAACAATAATCAAATGAGAAAATCACTACTCCTTTTTATGTTTATGTGTTGCGTTGTTGCCATGAATGCGCAGAATATCATGAACAACCCAGGCTCAAACCATGGCAACAAGTTTGAACAATTGGGTACCATTCTTCCAACACCCAACGAGTACCGGACTGCCAGTGGGGCACCTGGTTCTAAGTATTGGCAACAGCGTGCGGATTATAATATCAAGTGCGAATTAGATGAAGCTAATCTGATCTTAAAAGGAAGTGAAATTGTAACGTATTTTAACAATTCACCTGATATACTAACTTATATCTGGCTGCAATTGGATGAGAACCAGCACAGCACCATCAACAACGCCAATTATCAAAGTTCCAGCACTATGCCTGCCCAGGTAAGTACCGGGCAGTTAGAACAGATGCAGGAACAAAAGCTGGACAATGGTTATGGAGAAATCATTTCAAAATGTACCGATGCAACAGGCAAGGCGCTGAAGTATTTTATCAACAAGACTATGATGCGTATAGACCTGCCTGCACCATTAAAAGCAGGACAGCAGTTTGTATTTAATATCGACTGGAGTTATAAGATCCCGGATAAATCCATGGGGGGCCGTGGGGGTTACGAAATTTTCTCTGAAGATGGAAATGCATTGTTCACCATGGCACAATGGTTCCCGCGTTTATGTGTATACAGTGATTACCAGGGCTGGCAGAACCTTCAGTTTGCCGGAACAGGGGAATTCGCATTGACATTTGGTAATTACTCCGTCCAGATTACCGTACCTGCCGATCATGTGATACTCGGTACCGGTGTTTGCCAGAATTATGCACAGGTATTATCGCCTGCACAAATGGTCAGGTGGAACCAAGCACAGAATGCCAAAGAACCGCTTGAAATAGTAACACTTGCTGAGGCAGTAAATGCAGAAAAGCAAATAAGTAAGCTGAAAAAGACCTGGATATTCAAAGCGGAGAATGTACGTGATTTTGCCTGGGCCGCCAGCCGGAAATTTGTATGGGATGCGATGCCAGCGTATGTAGAGGGTAAGAAAATCATGTGTATGAGTGGCTATGCAAAAGAAGCCTACGGGTTGTACCGTAAATATTCAACCAAGTTAGTGGCGCATACCGTTAAGACCTATTCTAAATTCTCTATTCCCTATCCCTACCCGGTGGCACAAAGTATTGAGGCCAATAATGGTATGGAATACCCGATGATCTGTTTTAATAATGGCCGTACCAATAAAGATGGCACTTACAGCGAGTCTACCAAGAATGGGATGGTAGGTGTGATTATACATGAAGTGGGGCATAATTTCTTTCCCATGATCATAAACAGCGATGAGCGCCAGTGGACATGGATGGACGAGGGACTGAACAGTTATGTGCAATACCTTGCCGAAGAATTATACGACAATAAATTTCCGTCACGACGCGGCCCGGCCTGGGGTATGATTGAGTATATGAAATTGCCAAAGGACCAGGTAGAGCCCATCATGACCAACAGTGAAAATATCATCAGCCTCGGTTCCAATGCGTATGGTAAACCAGCCATAGGGCTCAACATACTTCGTGAAACCATTATGGGCCGAGAAATGTTTGATTTCGCTTTTAAGGAATATGCAAGGCGCTGGGCATTCAAACATCCCACCCCTGCCGATTTCTTCCGCACTCTGGGTGATGCCAGTGCTGAAAACCTGGACTGGTTCTTCAGGGGCTGGTTCTATGGTACAGATCCTTGCGATATAGCAATTGACAGTGTAAAACACGCAGTGTATGATCCAAAAGCAACCATAAAACCAGAACGTGTTAATGACGGCCCACGACCTATTGACAGGCCCCTTGTAAATGCATTCGATGATATCTCCAAGATCCGTAACCGTAATGATAAAAGCATTGTATTCTTATCAGATGCCGATACCAGCCTGCGTGATTTTTACTGGCGATACGACAGGGGTATTGAACCATACGACCCTGTTACCATGCAACCTGCTGCCATACTGCCTGCCCCGCAACCACTTGCGGATGCTGAAAAAGCAAACTACAGTAATACACACCTTTATGAGATCAGCTTCAGCAATAAAGGTGGACTGGTTATGCCGGTCATTGTTGAGTTTAGTTTTGAGGATGGTACCAAAGAAACAGAAAGGATACCTGCGCAGATATGGAGAAAGAATGAGAATAACATAACCAAACTGTTTATGACTAAGAAGAAAGCCATGCGTATCCAGCTCGATCCTATGCGCGAAACAGCGGATATTGACGAAACAAATAACTTATGGCCAAACGGTACAGAACCGGAACCCAGTAAGTTTGCCATCATCAAAGGCCGCTTACCCGGTCGCCGCGGCGGCGCACTGGCCCCAACGCTTAATCCTATGCAGAATGCAGGGGGTAAGATGAAATAATGGGGCTTACTTGGTGAGTAGTGAGTGGTGAGTGCTTTTATTCCTACTCACCACTCACTACTCACCACTGACCCCCTCACCATTCACATCACAATAAAAACGCATGAAATCTCTCATCTTCCTCTCATTCCTTTTAACAGCAGGCATCGCCCGGGCCGCTACTGTAGACACTATATCCATATACAGTAACAGCATGCAACGCAGTATTAAAACTGTGGTGATCAGGCCCTCATCGTATGGCGATAATACTAAAAGGTTCCCTGTGGTTTACCTGCTGCATGGCGCATTTGGCAGTTACTCGAACTGGATTCTGAAAGTGCCGCATATACAGAAACTGGCAGACGAATACCAAATGATGATTGTTTGCCCTGATGGAGGATATACCAGTTGGTATTTCGACAGCCCGGTAGACAGCAGTTTCCGTTTCGAAACCTTTGTGGGTATGGAGGTACCCGCATACATAGATGCGAATTACAGAACAATAGCTGACAGGAAGGGGAGGGCAATCACAGGCCTGAGCATGGGCGGCCATGGGGGGATATTCCTTGGGTTCCGTCATGCTGACCTATACAGCGCATGCGGCAGCACCAGTGGCGCTTTGCATGTGACAGTGATTACCAACAGGTACGATGTGGAGAAACGTTTGGGTGATACGGCCATCAACAGGAAATACTGGAACGACTGGAGCGTGTTGAATGTGGTGGAACACTACCCGAAAGATTCCCTCGCCATTATCATTGATTGCGGCACCGAAGACAGGGTATTGCCCATGAATAAAGCCGTACATGAAAAAATGATGAAACTGAAAATACCGCACGATTATACAGAAAGGCCGGGCGAACATAATTGGGCGTACTGGAATACTTCTATCGATTACCAGTTATTGTTTTTCAGGAGACATTTTGACAAGAAATTGAAATAGTGAGTGGGGAGTTGTGAGTGGTCAGTAGTTTTCTTATTCCTACTCAACAATGAATACTCACTACTCACCACTCACTACTCCCCAAACAAAAGCAACCCATTCAGAGTTGCTTTATTTCTTTGTGGGTTGCCTGTGCTGTACGGCGAAATTGATGCCAAAGCTGCTTAATTTAATATTACCCAGGCCCACACCCGATAAAGGTAGTTTGGCATAAGGCTCAATCTGCAGGGATAGGGTTTTACTGATACGGTTCTCAAATCCTGCAGATAGATGTGCAATGGAAAGAATATGTGTATCTCTTGAATTATATGAATTGATCCGGGTGGTTGGCTGGCCGGCGTTATAAAAAAAATAATTGTATTTTTCACTCGTCATAAAATAAGAAGAAAGCCCTGTGCTTACATACAAACTTCTTTTAGGTGTATGGCTTACAGCGTA
>JBKJPR010000011.1:0-4491 GCA_046594275.1 Sediminibacterium sp. | reverse complement strand
ACGCCCCCGTTCCAGCATCAATACTTTGAGCCCTTTTTCTGCAAGCTCTTTTGCTGCCCAGCCACCGCTGATACCGGAGCCGATGACAATTGCGTCGTAGGTTTGATCGGACATGTTTCTATTTTTTTATAATTGGTTAGAAGCTTGTATCAGTTTGGGGTTTGGAGTTTGGAGTTAACATCAAACTCCAAACTCCAAACTTTATTAAACATCGCATATCAACACCGCTTTCTTCAATGATCCTAATTTATCTGCCGCTAGCGGTATGAATTCCTGTGCTACATAATCTGTGAAGCCGGTTGCCAGTATCGCTTTCATGATAGCGGGGTAATACAGTTCCTGTGTTTCATCAATTTCATGCCTGCCGGGTACACCGGCGGTATGGTAATGGCCGATATAGGTATTATAATCACGGATGGTCCTGATCACATCCCCTTCATCGATCTGCATGTGATAGATATCGTACAATAATTTAAAATTTGGGGAAGCGAGTCGCTTGCACAATTCTACGCCCCAGCGTGTTTTATCGCACATATAATCTTTGTGGTCAATTTTGCTGTTCAGCAGTTCCATCTGAAGCACCACACCTTTTTTCTCCGCATGGCCGATAATCTGTTTCAATCCTTCCACGCAATTCTTCAGGCCTGTTTCGTCATCCATACCATTTCGGTTCCCACTGGCACAAAACAAATTCCTGAAACCTGCATCGGCAACCAGATCTATGTGCTCCGTATAGTTTTTGATTAATGCGGCATGATATTGCGTATCGTTCCAACCTTTGGTAAGCCCGAGCTCTGCACCATTGCACATAGTTGACTGAAGATTGTATTTTTTCAGGGTACCCCAGTCTTTTGGCCCAACCAGGTCTATCCCTTTTAAGCCTATCTCATTGGCAGCTATGCAGAGCTGGTCCAATGGAACATCATTGAAGCACCAGCGGCACACAGAATGCTGGATATTACCTTTGAGCATGGTTGTTCTTTTTTGGACAGGCGTAAAAGAAGGCAATGTGGTACCTACAGCCAATGCTGCAGAACCTGCCAGGATATTTTTGATTGCGTGCCTTCTGTTTGAATAATTTTTCATAGTTCGGGATAAATATAACCGTTGTTAGCTTAAACCATAGCTGTCGTTGATGTTTTTGTATTTTTTTTACCACGCATATAAAACAACAGGATGGTAAAAGCTACAATAAGTATAAGGGGAATGATCAGTGTCGCATTCAGCACCTCCGGACCTGCTGCCTTTCTTGCCTCATTAACCGCTTCAACCGATGTAACGCCCGCCGGCATTTTATCCGCTACCAGTTTATCATAATACCCACTCATAAATATCATATATACTGATACGGCAGACATACCCGCGCCACCCATCAGGTTTAGTCCCACGGCACCGGTTTTTGGTAAATTTTCTGATACGAATCCCAGCATAGTGGGCCAGAAATAACATACCCCTAACCCAAAGATTACTGCGCCCACAAATAACATGTTACCAGAACTATGGCCCAGCAGATACAGGCCGAGGGCCGATAAAACAGCAGAGATCAATAATACACCAGTTGGTGAGAACTGATGAACAACAGGTCCGGCAAATCCGCGGCCGATAACCATAATACCCGTTTCAATGGTGAGCAGGAGAATGGCATTATCCGATACATTCTTCAGCAATACATCTATCCACTGGCCCGTAAATAATTCAGTTATGGCGGTGCCAAACATCAGTATGATCATGACAATAAATAAGGGATTCAGTAGTGACCGGTACATTTCACCGCTTGAGACACCGCTTGCAACCCTTTCGGTAACCGGGAAACTGAGTTTGCTGAACAGGAAGCCGTAGATCAGGGTAGGTATGGCCATCAGCCCTACCTGTACCTGCCAGCCAATACCCGCTTTGTCAAGAAAATACACTAATAAAGTACCAATAAAGATACCGCCGGGGAACCACAGGTGAAAATGGTTAAGCTTGGTGGTCTTGTTATCCGAATAAATAGTTGCTACTAAAGGATTACACGCTGCTTCCACTGTGCCATTTGCAATACCAATACATAGGGTTGAAATGAACAGCGTCCAGTAGCCGCCGGCAAAAATGGTTAATACAATACCTGCGAGGTGAAATATAAAAGCTACCAGCAACAATCTTTTCATGCCTATGATATCCACTACAACGCCGCCGATCACCACTGCCAGCGGAAAACCCCAGAAAGCAGTAGCAGCAATGGTCCCGAGTTCTGCAGCGCTCAGGTTGAACTCAACACCTAACCGGCCCAGGATACCGGCACGTATGCCGAAAGAAAGGGAGGTTACTAATAAAGCTAAACAGCTTGCCACAAATAATTGGTTGCGTTGGGGAGTGTTCTGCATGGCGTTAGAATGATATTAACGTTAAAAAAAAGCAATCAGTGGTTAAATGTAATTTTTTATTTTTAAACCGGGATTGATAAAATTTGCTGAACATCAGTTTTTTTTATAAGCTTTACATCCATTGCGTCTTATCGATGCAATACCATCAAAATATCATTGGAAATTATCAAAAAAGTACAATACATGAATCGTAAACTCAGAATGGGAATGGTTGGTGGGGGCAAAGATGCTTTCATCGGCGCCATACACCGCCTTGCCGCCAATATGGACGGCCTTATTGAAATTGTATGCGGCGCCTTAAGTATTAATCCGGAAATAGCTAAAGCTTCTGGTGAAATGCTATTCCTGCCCGCAGACAGAACCTATCTCACTTTTGATGAGATGATCACCAAAGAAAGCCAGCTTCCCGCTGATAAGCGGATGGATTTTGTAACCATCGTCACGCCCAATTTTGCACACTTTGCACCGGCTATGATGGCTTTGGAACACGGGTTTAATGTAGTGATTGAAAAGCCTATGACTTTTACGCTCGATGAAGCAAAACAATTAAAAAAGAAAGTGGAAGAAACAGGATTGATCCTTTGTCTTACTCATACCTACTCCGGCTATCCCATGGTAAAACAATCCCGCGCCATGGTGCAGGATGGGGTTCTGGGGAAGATCCGGAAAGTATGGGTGGAGTACCCGCAGGGATGGCTGAGTAAACTGAGCGAAAGAGAGGGCAATGCCCAGGCAGCCTGGCGCACCGATCCGAAAAAATCGGGCAAAAGCGGTTGTATGGGGGATATCGGTACTCATGCCGCGCACCTGGCTGAATATATTACCGGCGCTAAGATCACGCATCTATGTGCTGACCTCAACATTATGGTCGAGGGCCGCGCACTGGATGATGATGGGAATGTATTACTGAAATTCGACAATGGCGCTGCTGGCGTGTTGATGGCATCACAGGTGGCGGCGGGTGAAGAGAATGCTTTAAAGATTCGTGTCTATGGCGAAAAAGGGGGTATTGAATGGGCACAGCATGAGCCTAATACCTTACTGGTAAAATGGCTGGATCAGCCTACGCAGATCCTGCGGGCAGGCGGAAACTATGGCGATCGTTTATCCAGCTATGCCACTCATAACTGCCGTACACCCGGTGGCCACCCCGAAGGTTACCTCGAAGCCTTCGGAAATATCTACCGGAATTTTGCCTTAACCCTGTCTGCAAAAATGGATGGTACCACTCCTTCCAAAGAAATACTGGATTTCCCATCCTTCGAAGATGGCATCCGGGGCATGGCATTCATAGATAATGTAGTGGCTTCTGCAGCTTCGGATAAGAAGTGGACGAAGTATGAGGTGTGAGGGGCGTGAATGGTGAATGGGCAATGGGGAATAGGGAACGCCTGATTGCAAATACCCTATTTTTTCGTTCACTTACAATTCACCATTCACAAACAGGTTTTACATAACTATAACGATTACATCATATGACTACCATCAAAGGCCCCGGCATCTTCCTTGCACAGTTTATGGGCGATAAAGCGCCGTTTAATTCACTGGCATCTATTTGTAAATGGGCCGCATCGCTGGGTTTTACGGGCGTGCAGATCCCTACCTGGGACAGCCGCTGTATTGATCTGCAGAAAGCAGCAGAAAGTAAAACGTATGCCGATGAGATCAAAGGCATTGTGCATGCAGCAGGCATGGAGATCACAGAACTGTCTACCCATTTACAGGGACAGCTCGTGGCTGTTCATCCTGCGTATGATGCTTTGTTTGATGGATTTGCGCCGGAGCAGGTACGCAATAATCCGAAAGCCAGAACTGAATGGGCAGTGCAGCAATTACAATATGCCGCCAAAGCTTCGCAGAACCTGGGATTGAACGCACATGCCACCTTTAGCGGGGCATTGTTATGGCATACCGTATATCCCTGGCCACAGCGCCCGGCAGGCCTGGTAGAAACCGGTTTTACAGAACTGGCCAACCGCTGGTTACCGATATTAGATGTATTTGATGCCAACGGCGTGGATCTTTGTTACGAGATCCACCCCGGCGAAGACCTCCATGATGGGGTGACCTATGAAATGTTCCTCGAAAAAGTAAACAACCACAAACGTGCCTGTTTGTTGTACGACCC
>JBKJPR010000091.1:0-4801 GCA_046594275.1 Sediminibacterium sp. | reverse complement strand
ATGTTGTTAACGCATCACGCTACAAACAGGAGTTGCGATGAGAAAAAATGTATGGATCGTCATGATCGTTTGTTTGGGCGCCCTTTCCTGCACCTCATCGGCCGCTAAAAAAAAGCCAATTGAGATCAACAGGATGAAACTAATAATGTGGGACCTGATAAAAGCAGGCGAATGGCATTTACAGATCCTTGCTAAGGATTCTACCCTACGAAATAAAAAACAAGATATACGTTTGTATGAGCAGGTATTTACCATACATGGTATTACTAAAGATGCGTACTTCGGGAGTTATAAATATTATGAAGCACATCCTGTTGAATTCAAGACTCTCATCGATTCCCTGGATAATTTTTCCAACCGCGAAAAAAACAAGCTTCAAAACCATGGCCAGGCTCGCTGATCAATCATTACTTTTGTATTGATAATAATCGTGAGTCGTCAGGCGTGAATAGTAAATGATGAGAAATATGCACGACTGACAATTCGCGAAGCGAATAATTTGGATTCGGGAATTTTAAACAGCCACCCTATGAACAAAGTTTTTGCCGATGCAGATGCAGCTATTCATGATATACAAGATGGGGCTACTATCATGCTGGGGGGGTTTGGACTGAATGGTATTCCTGAGAACTCCATTGCTGCCCTTGTACGTAAAAAGATCAGGGAACTTACCTGTATCTCGAATAATGCAGGCGTAGATGATTTTGGATTGGGTTTATTACTCAAGACAAAGCAGATTAAAAAAATGATGAGCAGTTATGTAGGGGAGAACGCCGAGTTTGAGCGCCAGTTACTGAGTGGTGAACTGGATGTTGACCTGATCCCGCAAGGAACCTTAGCAACCCGTATACAAATGGCTGGGATGGGCATTCCCGCTTTTTTCACACCTGCAGGTTATGGAACTGAAATAGCAGCAGGCAAGGAAACCCGTGAATTCAATGGCAAAATGTACATAATGGAACATGCGCTGCATGCACACTTCGCCATTGTAAAAGCATGGAAAGGTGATACCATGGGCAATCTCGTTTTCCGGAAAACAACCCGCAATTTCTCAACTTCCATGGCCAAAGCCGGCGATATTACCATTGCTGAAGTAGAACAACTGCTACAACCCGGTGAGATAGATCCTGAAGATATACATGTGGCCGGTGTGTATGTGCACCGGATATTCCAGGGAAAGGATTATGAGAAAAGAATTGAACGTAAAACAATAAAATTATAGTGAGTAGTGAGTGGTCAGTGGTGAGTATCTTCTGTTATTCACCGTTGACCACTCACCACTCACTACTCACTCCTCACCACTCACTACTATGGCTCTCGACAAATACGGCATCGCCAAACGCATCGCACAGGAAATGAAAGATGGAATGTATGTGAATCTCGGTATCGGTATTCCTACATTGGTTTCTAATTATATACCTGAGGGAATGACTGTCATCTTTCAGAGTGAGAATGGTATCCTGGGTATGGGACCGTACCCGATGGAAGCAGAAGTGGATGCTGACCTGATCAATGCCGGTAAAGAAACCGTGACCCTGATACCCGGCGGCGCTTTTTTTGACAGTGCAGAAAGTTTTGGAATGATACGTGCCGGTAAGATTGACCTAACTGTTCTGGGTGCAATGGAAGTAAGCCAGGACGGCGATATAGCCAACTGGAAGATACCTGGTAAAATGGTCAAAGGCATGGGTGGTGCGATGGATCTTGTTGCCAGCGCCAAAAATATCATTGTAGCCATGATGCATACCAACCCCAAAGGGGAAAGTAAATTATTACCACAATGCAGCCTGCCATTGACCGGGGTACGTTGCGTAAAGAAAATTGTTACAGAATTAGCGGTATTGGATATTACGCCGGAAGGATTTTTATTGATAGAGCGTGCACCGGGAATAACTGTAGAGGAGATCATGGCTAAAACAGCCGGGCATTTGATTATACCGGAGTTTGTTCCAGAGATGAACATTTAATGTTGACACAAATTCACAGATTAGCACAGATTAAATCAATGTAAATCTGTACATCTGTGGCAAAAATATTTTTTCATTTTACCTTTAAAATAAAACTTCATGAGCATTCAAGCAGGTCAGCAGGCCCCTGATTTTTCACTGTTCGATTCTGACAAGAATAAAGTTTCCTTAGCTGATTATCGTGGAAAAAATGTTGTGTTATTATTCTTTCCACTGGCATTTACCAGTGTTTGTACAGCAGAGTTGTGTAGTGTGCGGGATAATATCGGGCTATATAACAATACCAATGCACAGGTGTTCGGTATATCCATTGACTCTTTATATGTGCTGAATAAATATAAAGCTGAACAGCAACTGAATTTTCCTTTGCTGAGCGATTTTAATAAGGAAGCTTCCAGGGCATTTGATGTATTGTATGATACTTTTCCCTCTTTTGAAATGCAGGGTGTAAGTAAAAGAGCCGCTTTTGTGATCGATGCGGAAGGAATCATACAGTATGCGGAAGTATGCGGCAAGCCCTCCGATCAACCCGATTTTGCCGCCATTCAGCAAACATTGTCTGGCTTACACTAATATTTAAAACCCTCTTGCCAGTTCACCTGATAAGGCGTTTATGTTAAAATTGGCAGCAACGATTTGCTAAAACCGGATAGTTTGGGTATTTTAGTAGTGATTATCAGGCTCATGCGGAAAATTTACCTGTCCATCTTACTTGTTTTTACCCTTGTCGTCAGCAGCTATGTTGTTGACAATTCTTCGTATGATGCCCTGGTTGATGCAAAGATTACTCATTTTTATCCTAACCCTGCCACCAACTATATCAACTTTAATTTTGACAAAACAGTTGATAAGACCTATACCTTGCAGGTATATAATTTCATCGGCAGAAAAATGACCGAATTGCGGATCACAAGTTCCAAACTCACCATTACCCTCGACGATAATTATTTCCGTGGTCTTTACATCTACCAGCTCCGCGACCAAAGCGGAAGGATTGTGGATTCCGGTAAATTCCAGGTGATTAAATAAACGCTTTCTTTTTTCCAACAGGTTTCTAAAAATACGCCTGAACTTAGTTGATCAGACCCTCATGGCGCATACTTTATGAAAGCCGCAGTTTACTGAATAGCTATTTTTCTGGCCATATTTTTCTGATGAAAAGTCGAAATACGGGATAAGTTTTTCAGTATATTTATTAATTCGTTTATAAGCAACCAGCTATTATCAATTTAATTCATCAGTACATGAAAAAGTTCTTGATGTTACCTGCGGGTATTGCCCTGTTTGTATACCCTTTGTTTGCGGGGGCACAGTCTAAAACAACTGCGCCTGAAAATCTTTTTGCCAGTGGAACCTTTACGTCCCTTCGTTTTCGTTCTATTGGCCCGGCAGTAACTTCGGGTAGAATTTCTGATTTCGCAGTAAATACCCGTAATAAAAGCGAGTATTATGTGGCTACTTCTGCCGGTGGTGTATGGAAAACCATAAATAAAGGTGTGACCTTTCAACCTGTATTTGATGAACAGGGTTCTTATTCTATAGGTTGTGTAACCATTGATCCATCTAACAGCAATATTATATGGGTGGGATCTGGTGAGAACAATAACCAGCGTTCTGTTTCCTATGGTGACGGTGTTTATAAAAGTGAAGATGGTGGTAAGACATGGAAGAATATGGGCCTTAAAAATTCTGAACATATTTCTGAAATTATTGTAGATCCTAAAGATCATAATATCATTTATGTAGCAGCCTATGGCCCCGTATGGAATGAAGGAGGAGAGCGTGGCGTATATAAATCCACAGATGGCGGCCAGACATGGGCCAACATTAAATCGGTCAGTGCTTATACGGGTTGTAACGACTTGGTAATAGATCCCTCTGATCCCAATACATTGTATGCAGCATTTCACCAGCGTATGCGTAAAGTGTTTACTTATATCGGAGGTGGCCCGGAATCGGCATTGTATAAAACAACAGATGGTGGCACTACCTGGAAAAAGGTGGAAGGTGGATTTCCTGGCGGTGAACTGGGACGTATAGGGCTTGCCATTAGCCCGGCAAATCCGGATATTCTTTATACCGTTGTGGAGGCAAAAGATACTAAGGGTGGCATTTATCAGTCAAAAAACAAAGGAGCAAGCTGGGAAAAGCGCAGCAGCTATTTTACTTCTGGTAATTATTACCAGGAGATCGTTTGTGACCCGAAAGATGAAAACCGCATATTTATTACCGATACGTATTATAAAGTAAGTACTGATGGCGGTAAAACGGTATCCAACCTTGGCGAGATTAATAAGCATATTGATAACCATGCTATCTGGATCGATCCGGCAGATGGCAATCATCTGTTAGTGGGTTGCGATGGCGGTATTTATGAAACATGGGATTTTGCAGGAACCTGGGATTTTAAATCGAACCTGCCGGTAACCCAGTTTTATAAAGTGGCCACAGATAATGCTTATCCGTTTTACGATGTGCATGGTGGTACACAGGATAACCTCAGTCTCGGTGGACCCAGCAGAACTACTTCTGCCAATGGCATTGTCAATTCAGACTGGTATATTACCTCTACCGGTGATGGGTTCGAAACACAGGTAGATCAGTCTAATCCCGATATCATTTATGCGCAGAGCCAGTACGGGGGCCTGAGCCGCTTTGACAGAAAAAACGGCGAATACCTTAGCATCAGGCCTTCTGAAAAAGATGGAGAGGATGCTTACCGATGGAACTGGGATGCACCCTTGCTGATCAGTCAGCATAATAATTCCCGCCTTTATTTCGGCGCCAATAAATTATTCAGGACAGATGACCGGGGAAATTCATGGAATGTGATC
>JBKJPR010000072.1:0-2731 GCA_046594275.1 Sediminibacterium sp. | reverse complement strand
ATCTACCTTTATCAATGCGGTATTCCCAAAATTCAATCTCCGGACACAGGAAGTCAGTGGATGGAGTGGTAAGGGGTTGCATACGACCACGTTTGCTGAAATGTTCGACCTCGATAGCGGTGGACAAATTATTGATACACCAGGGCTTCGTGAATTCGGGTTGGTAGATATCAGCAAACAGGAATTGTCACAGTATTTTCCAGAAATGCGCGCGTTGATCAATGATTGCCAGTTCAATAACTGTATGCACATCAATGAACCTGGGTGCGCGGTTAAGAAAGCAGTGAATGCAGGAACGGTTGCTGTGGACCGGTATACCAGTTATCTTACGATACTGGATACGATGGAAGACAAAAGTTATTGAAGAATTTAGCAGCCAGAATTGCCATGTAGCGTAAATACTTTTTTCACCCCTTTCTTTTCAACTTCAATAACCGCATCTTCTAAAAAAAATTCGTCATCAAGCTGTTTGACTTTTTTTGTTTTCAGTTTTATGATATAGCCCTGGCCCGAAAGCGTTGCTGAAGCCTCTTTATCATTCACTTCCCGGTGATCTATTTGTAAAAAGATCCGTTGATTATTTATTTTGATGATAGCGTTCCTCCTGAGATCAGTAAAAAGGATAAAACGGTTCTGGGCCAGCATTACAGTATCAAACGCGTATCCTTCAGCACAACCTGATAATGAATCGGGAATATCCTGTAATCCGAAATAAGTAAGGGTCAGTTGGCTGCTATCTATGGAAGCGGCCAGTGTAGCTGAATCTGCGGCCTTTTTCTGATCACCTGTATTATTGCAGTAAGCAAACAAAAGGGATAGGAGAAGAACAGATAGTATTTTCATAATCAGGTTTTATTATTATTTGGAAGGGCTGTCATTATACTCACTGAACCAGGAAGCATACTTAATGTAATTATGTGCGATCCTGTCAATTTCACCACTAATCAGGTTTTCTGATACATCTTTCACTTTTTTGGCAGGAACGCCGGCATAGATAGCGCCTGCTTCCACCACTGTTCCTTCGAGCACCACTGCTCCTGCTGCAATAATTGAGTTGCTGTGCACCACGCACCTGTCCATTACTATCGCTCCCATACCAATCAATACATTATCATGGATGATGCAGCCATGTACAAGGGCATTGTGGCCGATCGATACATTATTGCCAATTTCGGTAGGATTCTTTTGATACGTACAATGGATCACCGCACCGTCCTGTACATTTACGGAATTGCCCATTTTAATATAATGCACATCCCCGCGGATCACCGTGTTAAACCACACACTGCAATCATCACCCATAACCACATCACCCACAATAGTGGCATTTGATGCTACAAAGCAATTATTGCCAAATTGAGGATGCTTGCCAAGAACAGTCAGGATTGTTGCCATAAATAAGCGAATTTCGTAATTCCAAATTTCGAATATTAATTCGATGAAAGCGCAAAAAGATGGGTGTAATTTCAAACAAACAGTTATTTCTGCAACACGTGGCCCAGACATCACCTGCCCCTATTGGCATCGAGATGGTTAAGGCAAAAGGCATTCACTTATGGGATATTGATGGTAAGGAGTATGTAGATCTCATCTCAGGTTTTAGCGTTTGTAATATCGGCCATAGTCACCCTTCAGTAGTAAAAGCAGTGCAGGAGCAGGCTGCAGCATATATGCACCTGATCGTTTATGGGGAATTTATCGAATCGCCGCAGACTTTATATGCCAAACTCCTTACCGATCATTTGCCTCCATCACTTAGTTGTGTATACTTCACCAACAGTGGTACCGAAGCCACAGAAGGCGCTATGAAACTGGCCAAACGCGTTACTGGCCGGTCAAAGACCATTGCATTTAACAATGCCTACCACGGTAGCACACAAGGGGCATTGAGTGTGGTGGGAGATGAATACTGGCGTAATGCATTCCGTCCCTTATTGCCCGATATATACCATTATGATTATAATAGCCCCGATGTGATAGGCGCCATCGATTCACAAACCGCATGCGTGATCATGGAAACCGTGCAGGCAGAGAGCGGTATTATACCTGCATCAAAAGAATGGATACAATCCATCCGGCAAAAATGTAACGCGCATGGCGTATTACTTATATTGGATGAGATACAGACCGGCTTCGGCAGAACCGGCTCGCTCTGGGCCTTTGAGCCATTGGATATTGTACCCGATATATTATTATTGGGAAAAGCACTGGGTGGTGGCATGCCGCTTGGCGCTTTTATTGCCAGTCAGAAACTGATGGGTACACTAACGCATGATCCGGTATTAGGGCATATTACCACTTTCGGCGGACATCCCGTTTCATGCGCTGCAGGTAAGGCTGCGCTTGAAGTGTTGCTGCAGGGAAAGTACATTGACCATGTAAAAAATAAAGAACAGGTACTGATCAATCATCTCATCCATCCTTCTATCATTGCTTATCGTAGTTCTGGTTTGTGGATGTCTATACAGTTTGCCTCCAATGAGATTAACCAGGCGGTCATTCACCGGTGCATCCAAAATGGATTGATCACAGACTGGTTCTTATTTGCCCCCGACCGGATGCGGATAGCCCCGCCATTGATCATTACCAACGAAGAACTGGAAAATGTATGCGATACTGTTCTGAAGAGTATCAACCAGGTGGTTGGTATAAAAAATCACTGATTTGCTGTCCAAGCCTTCAAATTAAAAATTTTTTGCAATGCTTATGTTGCCTGCTGAGTTTTTTTAGA
>JBKJPR010000509.1:0-5210 GCA_046594275.1 Sediminibacterium sp. | reverse complement strand
AAATAGCTTTTATTTTCCAGCATTTCGCGGCTGATGGAAGCATATTGCGAGGCATCGATATCCATTAAAGGGATCATCACCATTCCCAGCAAATAGGTGCCGATGCACAAGAGTAATACAATGGTGAAAGAACGGTTATCGATCATGAATGAAGGGGTTTGGCGGTATCGAAACTAAGTAAACCGGTCCTTTTATGGAAAATCGTGGCGGTGAGGTAACCGATACCGCATCCAAGCAGAGCCCCACAAAAAACATCCAACGGGTAATGTATGCCAACATATACCTGTGCATAACAGATGGTGGCCGCCCAGACCAAAAATAAATACCGCCATTTTTTGAATACGGTGCGCAAAGTGACAAAAAGATAGATAGCAAATCCGAAATGATTAGCTGCATGCGAAGAAGTGAAGCTATAGGTGCCTGAACAATTGTTGAGCAGCAGACGCACCTGGCTCATTAAAAATTCATCCCGGCAGGGCCGCGGGCGCGCAAACCAGTTCTTGATAAAACTGCTGCTAAGTTGGTCGGTGAGTATTAATGTTATGACCACGAATAATATCCAGGGCAGGGCTTTCTTTTTAAAATTCATCGCGGCAAAAACAAGCAGGAAGAGGTATAACGGTATCCAGGCATTGGCTTCACGCCACCAGGGAAATATGCTGTCGAGGAAGGGGCTGGTCCATACGGTGTTGATCTTCAGGAATAGCCAGGTATCCCATTGATTGATCAAGAGCCAGAGTTTTTGGAAAAAAGAAACTAACAATATGGATGTGGGCATGGGGGTAAAGGTAAAGTTTGTGGAAGAGTTACGAACCATCTGTTATGTAAAGTTGAAAAACCGCAAGAAACTTTGCGGGCTTTCGAATTTAAACTACCTTAGGAATATGAAAATCCTGGTAAGCATATTGTCATTGTTTTTGTCTGCTGTTTTGGGATTTGGACAGATCATACAATCACCCAATCCCTGGATGAATAAATCTTCCGCTGTTACTAAAAGACAGGATAGCGTAAAAGCGAAACTAAGGGATCAATTATCAAAACTTGCGAACCGCTCCCTACAGGACAGTTTTCCTGCTAACAGCATGCCCAACGTCATCACCAAAAAGTTGCCCCCGGATATATATGCAGGGAATAATGGCAACGGATCGGATATATACAGATCGCAGTTGGATGGCATGGCGATATTGAAACCGGACAGTAGTTTTGCGTCCCACATGCCGGTAACAGTGAAGCGGTCAAATATAAACCCACCATTTTCAATAAGCGGGCCCACGGAGAGTGGCACATTAAAATGGTTACCGACAGATTCAGTGCCTAAGTTTAGGCTACAAAAAAATTATCTTTTTCCAAACAAACAGTAGGGTTTGTGGGGACACAAACCTGGTCGTTTTCCAAACAAACAGTAGGGTTGTGCGGACACAAACCTGGCCGCTTCCAAACAAACAGTAGGGTTGTGCGGACACAAACCCTGCGTACTAATTTTTCTTTGCCACAATGATCATCCGCGGTGATTTCCTGGTATCATACCTGCCCAATTGATAATCCCCAAATACTTCCTGTACCTGCATACCCTGAAAAGCCAGCATATCGGTAAAATCGCCTAATGAAAATTTGGCCACACGTTCGGTATATAAGTGCGTGGGAGTTTTATGGGTATCGCCGGTGATCTGGATCTGTTTAAAAAAATGTTCTTCATCCTGCCATTTGGTAATATGAAAAGTAATGCCCTCAATGGTAGTAGTAACTGATTTCTCCATTCGTTCTTCTGAATAACGCACATTCAGGTAATCGATCACAAAGATACCGCCCGGTATCAGGCCCTGGGCAATGGTGCGGATAGCATTATCATGTTCACGGTTGGTTCTGAAATAACCGAAGCTGGTAAAAAAATTAAAAGCATACTGGAAATAATTAATCCAGAACGGAAGGCGCATATCATGCTGGTAAAAATGGAGATGCTCTTCCTCATCTTTTTTTGCTTCTTCTATAGAAGCTGCTGACAGGTCAATACCCGTAACATCAAAACCCATATCAGCCAGCGCTTTACTATGCCTTCCCTTTCCACAGGCAATGTCTACCATAGTACTGTTCTTTGGGGGTTGCAGGTACCTTATCAGTGTTTCGATGAACTGCATGGCTTCTTCCTCATCCCTGTGCTGGTACAACAAATGATAATAGTGCGAATTGAACCAATTTTTATACCATGCTTTATCGGGCATAACATCTTTTATATCCGCAAAATTAGGGGTGCCGGGCAAACAAAAAATTTCTATTATGTTTGCAGCGATTTTAAATCCCAGATTCATGGCATTGATTAAGAGCATTTCCGGCATCCGGGGAACCATTGGCGGAAGACCCGGCGAAACACTGAGCCCCATTGATGTTGTTAGGTTTACGGCTGCTTTTGGCACCTGGTTAGCAAAGCAGTCGGACAGAAAAAAAATCGTTATCGGCCGCGATGGCAGGATCAGCGGTGAAATGGTACAGCGCCTGGTAGTAAGCACGCTGAACGCTTTAGGACTTGATGTGGTGGATCTCGGGTTAAGTACCACCCCCACCGTTGAAATGGCAGTTGTATTTGAAAAAGCAGCAGGTGGCATTATTTTAACGGCCAGTCACAATCCCAAAGAATGGAACGCGCTGAAACTCCTGAATGAGAAGGGAGAATTCATCAGTGGCGAAGTGGGCGCCAAAGTGCTGGATATTGCCGCGAAAGAAGATTTTGTATTTGCACCTGTTGACCAACTGGGTTCATACAGTACCAATGATCAATACCTGCAACAACATATTGATGCGGTTGTAAATTATCCGTTGGTAGATATAGCCGCGATAAAAAAAGCGAAATTTAAAATCGTGCTCGATGCTATCAACAGTACCGGGGCCATTGCCGTTCCTATGCTGCTAAAAGCCTTGGGCGTAAAAGACATCACGGTGCTGAATGGGGAAGTGAACGGGAATTTTGCACATAATCCTGAACCACTTCCTGAAAACCTGCATCAATTATGCAATGAAGTGAACAAACAAAAAGCCGATATGGGTATTGCCGTTGACCCGGATGTTGACAGGCTTTGTTTTGTTTGCGAGGATGGCAGTTTATTTGGCGAAGAATATACCCTGGTAGCTGTGGCTGATTATGTATTACGGCACAGGAAAGGGAATACGGTGAGTAACCTATCATCTACCCGCGCCTTGAAAGATATAACCCTGAAACATGGCGGCGAATATACACCCAGTGCGGTTGGCGAAGTGAACGTAGTTAGCAAAATGAAAGCGGTCAATGCAGTGATCGGCGGTGAAGGTAATGGCGGCATCATTGTGCCTGACCTACACTATGGCAGGGATGCCCTGATTGGTATCGCTTTATTCCTGACGCATCTTGCCAAAGAAAATAAATCGGTGAAACAACTGCGCAGTACTTATCCGGATTATTTTATGAGTAAAAACAAGATCGAACTGGCTGCTGGCTTTGACCTGAAGAAGATATTCGATCATATCAGGAAAAAATACAAGAAGAATCAGATCAATACCGAAGACGGGCTGAAAATAGAATTTGAGAACGACTGGGTGCATTTACGTACCAGTAATACCGAACCCATCATCCGCATTTACGCAGAGAGTAATTTCGAAACCACCGCCGCCAATATCGCGCAACGGTTGATGAAGGACATTCATGAAGCGATTTGATGAAACCAACTGAATACCAACCACAGACTACAAACTAAAGACTACAGACTGTTTTTTCCTATTTTTGCCCCTTCTATGGAAAGAATCTATCTGGATAACGCGGCCACTACTCATCTTGACCCGGAGGTACTGGAGGCCATGATGCCTTACCTGACTACGCATTTCGGCAATCCTTCGTCTATATACAGTTATGGCAGGGAAAGCCGGATGGCCATTGAGAATGCCCGTAAAAGCGTGGCTAAGACCCTGCATGCCCATCCTGCAGAAATATTTTTCACCAGTGGAGGTACCGAAAGCAGCAATACGGCTATCACCGCCGCCGTTCGTGACCTTGGTTGCAAGCATATTATTTCTTCGGTTATTGAACACCATGCTACTATACATACAGTAGAACATTTATATCATAGCGGCCAGGTTGCTTTGAGTTATGTGAAACTGCTTCCCAATGGCCATATTGACCTGGATGACCTTAAAAGATTACTGGCTGAAAGTGAAGAAAAATGCCTGGTTACCTTACTGCATGCCAATAACGAGATTGGCAATATGCTCGATATCCATGCAGTGGGTGGGCTCTGTAAATTATACAATGCCATTTTTCATAGTGATACAGTGCAGACAGTTGGACATTTCCCTTTTGATCTGAGGAATACACCCGTTCATTTTATTACCGGGGCGGGGCATAAATTTCATGGCCCAAAAGGCGTGGGTATACTTTACATAAATGAGAATGTAAAGATCAAGCCTTTTGTATATGGTGGCAGCCAGGAAAGGAATATGCGTGCGGGAACAGAAAACCTGTATGGCATTGTGGGATTTGCCAAAGCATTACAACTGGCCACTGACAATTATGAAAAGGACAGCAGTTATATCAGGGGACTGAAAATGTACATGATGGAGCGGCTGAAAATAAATAGTAAAGGAGTTGCCTTCAACGGAGAACCATTGGGAAGAAGTTTATATGCTGTACTCAGCGTCAGTTTTCCTAAAACAGAAAAAAGCGAGATGATCCTTTTCAATCTAGATATCAATAATATCTGCGCCAGCGGTGGCAGCGCCTGCACCAGTGGCGCCGACCAGGGTTCTCATGTAATCAGGGCCATCAACAACAATCCCAACCAGGTAACCGTTCGTTTTTCTTTCAGCAAACACAATACAAAGGAAGAGATTGACAGGGTTGTTGAAAAATTAAAGGAGCTTATCTGAGTTTGATTTTTTAAACACATAGATACATAGGTTAAAAACAAGGGCATATAGATATAGCGATTATGTGGCCTTAGACTTATAGTAGTATTTCCGCAGGATTCGGTTTTTGATATTTTGAACAGAGGAATATCAGACAAGGAACGCTGAATGCCGAAGGGATAATCCTTCATCATTCGATGTCCCCTGTTCATCTGTTCAATATTCCTTACCTATAGTCTTCTTCATTAAACTCATCCTCCTCCCCGCTCAGGTTCATTTCTCCCAAATTCATCATACTGCCCATGAGATCTTTAAACTCAATCTTTCCACCGATCATTTTCTTG
>JBKJPR010000506.1:0-2930 GCA_046594275.1 Sediminibacterium sp. | reverse complement strand
ATGCAGGTAAAGATTAAACAAGGTCTGCGGTGATTTTACTTTTGTATCTTCTTCCGGGTGATAAAACCATCCCGGCCTGATAGATACATCGGCTTCAGCGGGTATCCAGTGTTTTCCATTTACATTGCCCTGGTTAAGGGTATCTGTTGGCGGTGCACCATGGCCTCTTTTAAAACCTGCGGTATCCAGTAAGTTCCAGTTGGTGTTGCCAATAAATCCATTTTCATTACCGCACCAGCGGATATGCGGGCCGATATCACTAAAGATTACGATCTGCGGCTGCCAGCTAAGCGCTGAATCCTGGAAACGGTGAAAATCATATTCCTGTTTTTTACCGTTAGGGCCCTCACCATTGGCGCCATCCCACCATAGTTCAAAGAATTTTCCATACTGAGTGAGGAGTTCTTTCATGCTTGATATATATACATCATTATAAGCGGCAGTGCCGTAGAGAGGATGGTTTCTGTCCCATGGAGAGATATACACTCCCATTTCTATACCTGTTTTTTTGCAGGCCGCAGCCAATGCTTTTACCACATCGCCTTTGCCATCCTGCCATTTGCTTTCTCTTACGGTATGGGTACTGTATTTACTGGGCCATAAACAAAAGCCATCATGATGCTTGGCGGTAAGAATAATGCCTTTAGCGCCAGCCTGTTTGGCAATCCGCGCCCATTGTTCGCAATCGAGTGCAGTGGGATTGAATAGGGAGGGATCTTCTTTTCCATCACCCCATTCTTTGTTGGTAAATGTATTGGGCCCGAAATGGATGAACAGGTAAAACTCTTTTTCATGCCATTGCAACTGCGCTTTGGAAGGCAATGGGGGAAAGGGTTTGGTGGATTGAGAAAAAAGAGAGGTTGCGAATAAACTAACGAGGAGCAGCAAACTATTTCTCATAAGGTGGTTTGAAAAACTAATATACGGAGTACTGTTGAATATCGAATATCTAGCAGGGAATATCGAATGTCGAAATGAATGTCTTGTCCTGGCGGGGAGGAACAAGGAAGCAACCTGTGTCTGGAATAGTAGGCAGATTGTGTTTTTAAAATACGGGCTGTTCCTTCCTCGCAGTCACAATTCGATCATTCTGCGTTCATTGTTCGATATTCATTATTCCATGAGTTGCCGCCTATATATCTGCACCGCATTCTCATATCCGAGATAGATCGCATCACAGACTAACGCATGGCCAATGCTTACTTCATCGAGGGATGGGATATGCTGCTTAAAATATTTCAGGTTCTGCAGGTCAAGATCATGCCCGGCATTTAGCCCCAGTCCCAGCTCTTTTGCTTTCAATGCGGCGGTAACATAGGGTGTTATTGCTTGTTCCTTATTACCGGCAGCAAATTGCCTGGCATAGCTTTCTGTATATAATTCAATACGGTCCGTCCCCGTTTCGGCGGCGCCTGCTACCATTGTAATATCCGGATCAACAAAAATAGATACACGAATGCCCGCTTTCCTGAAAACGGCAATGATATCCATAAGATAAGTTTTGTGTTTGAGCGTATCCCACCCATGATCACTGGTGAGTTGCCCCAGCGCATCTGGTACAAGGGTTACCTGGTGGGGTTTGGTTTCCAGTACCAGGTCTACAAATTTCTGTTCGGTTGGGTTGCCTTCGATATTGAATTCAGTAGTAATAATCTTACGGATATCCCTTACATCATCATACCGGATATGTCTTTCATCTGGCCGGGGATGAACGGTCACGCCATCTGCACCAAAACGTTGCGCATCTATTGCCGATTTTACCAGATCGGGATTATTCCCTCCCCGGCTGTTCCTAAGCGTGGCAAATTTATTAATGTTTACGCTGAGCTTTGTCATCGGGCAAAAATACATGGTTTGGTTTGTAGTTTGTGGTTTGTAGTCTGTGGTTTGTTTTTACAAATACGAACTTCAGACTGTTATATGTTAGCGCAGAACTTTATCGATCGCCCGGCTTAATTTTGCTGATGAAGCAGTAGCTTAGATGACTGAACCCTGTTTTCCATTTGTTGGTAACCACCGGCGGCTGAAAAAGAGGCAATTATCGGTAAACCATTGATCATTCAACCTGTTAGTATCGCATGAGCTATGCATCATTAGAAGAATGCCTGAACGATCTGGAGAAGAATAACCATTTGGTAAGGATTAAAGAAGAAGTGAATCCTTACCTGGAAATGGCTGCTGTTCACCTGCGTGTGTATGAAGGAAAGGGGCCCGCCTTGTTATTTGAAAATGTGAAAGGATGCAGTTTCAGGGCGGCTTCCAATATTTTTGGGACGATCGAAAGAAGTAAATTCATTTTCCGCGATACTTTACAGAGTGTTCAGCAACTCATTGAACTGAAAGAGGATCCTTTAAGCGCCCTCAGGCATCCTTTGAAAAATATCCATGCGGGATTGGCGGCTACCAAGGCATTCCCACTCAAAAACCCATTGTTAAAACCGGTACTGTATGAAGAGATAAACATATCGGATCTGCCGTTGATTCATCACTGGCCCATGGATGGAGGTGCTTTTGTTACCCTGCCACAGGTATATACAGAAGATATGGATCAACCGGGCATCATGAAGTCTAACCTGGGTATGTACCGTATTCAGTTAACGGGTAATGATTATGTATTAAACAAAGAAGTAGGGTTGCATTATCAGCTACACCGCGGTATTGGTGTTCATCAAACAAAAGCCAATGCAAAAGGGTTACCCTTAAAGGTCAGTTGTTTTGTAGGCGGGCCTCCGGCACATAGTGTTGCAGCCGTGATGCCCTTGCCTGAGGGCATCAGTGAAATGACTTTCGCCGGTGTACTGGGCGGAAGAAGATTCCGCTATACTTACCAGGATGGATTTTGTATCAGCACTGACGCAGATTTTGTGATCACCGGAGAAGTATACCCTGGTGAAAATAAACCGGAAGGGCCTTTTGGTGATCACCTTGGT
>JBKJPR010000398.1:0-2732 GCA_046594275.1 Sediminibacterium sp. | reverse complement strand
TTCTGGCTTGGCATGAAGCAGCGACAAAACATCCTGCAACTGGTCCCTGAAACCAAATGCTCCGCCTGACTGGTAAAATCCGCTTCGGCCCCACAGCCGTGATGAGAGGGTTTGATACGTAAGCCAGCCGTTGCTAATTATATTGATTGCAGCATCCGGAGTTTCCACCTGCAAAGCGCCAGTGGTTTCTTCCCAATATTTTTTTACCTTTTCCAATGCATCTGTTGCCATTTGCATTCCCCTGAATTGTTTGGCTATCGAACTTGCTTCGTTCAAATCTTTACCTGCTCCAAGCCTGAAAATAATTTCCTGTTCTTCGCCTTCTGCTACAAAAAAAGGAACCTGGATTGCTGCACAGGGGTCTAAAGCAAGCCCGATTTTTCCGGAAAGATTTAGACGGGACAAGGCCTCGGGATTCTGCAAATTGCCGTTACGGCCAATAAATTCTGTTCGATCGCCGGTAAACGTTTTTTTCAAATAGTCAACATCAAAAAAAGCCACCCTTTGGTTAAACTCCGTGTTGTATTGATTTTTTGCAAACATCGCCCCGCTATCAGGATCAATTTCTGTATGAATATGCATAGAGGTTTTCGTTCTGTTATCGCCTAACACCCACTCAATATAACCCGTAGCAGATAAATTACGTGGTCGTCCTGATTGGTTCCTTATTTTTAAAACCGTGAATTTAATAGCCGACACCATATCAACATACACGGTCATTTCAGTATAAATTCCATCTTCCACATGTTCAAAAACACTGTAGCCCAATCCGTGACGTGTAATATATGGCGACTGACCACCTGCAGGCAGCAGTGCAGTTGACCAAAAATGTCCGCTCTCTTCATCCCTTATATAAAAAACCTCTCCGCTGGTATCCGATACTGGATCGTTGCTCCATGATGTAAGTCTTAATTCGTGTGCATTTTCAGTCCATGAATAAGCCGACCCGCTTTCAGAAATAACAGTTCCGAAATTTGGATTCGCAATTACATTTACCCATGGCGCAGGCGTTTTATTATTGTTATCAGTTATAATAACATATTCTTTTCCATCCGGTGAAAACCCTCCAGACCCATTAAAAAAGATAAGATCTTTTGGCACGGGAATGGCTGCTAAAGAAAGTGGATAGGTTTCACTTGTTTCAATAAAAGGAATTGCCGCACTTACAAACTCTTTTCTATTAACATGGTCTGCCAGTGTTCCGCCACTATCAGCAATGATGACACGGGCCACAGATTGAATTAATATCCGGTCTTCATTTGAGATCTGGTCAGCGGCTCTTAAAAAAATGCCTCCCTTAGTACCATTTAATTCTGCAGGTATAAGCGACTGGATGTCGTTTTGTAAAGTCTGCCTGTACCCGTTATGCTCTTCATTCCAGATCACCAGGTCCGTCACAAGGCCTTTTATTCCCCAGTAAGCATGCGCCTGTATCATTTGCTTTACCAATTGTATATTTTCCTGCCTTTCAACTATTAAAAGAACAATGGGTAAATCGCCTGAAATAGCATAGCCCCATAAACTCGATTGTTGCCGATGGTTGTTGATGAGAATACCAGGATCGGCACGAAACGTAACATTCGCAAACAGAACAGAGCCTGCCAAACGCCCATATAATTGTGCTTCCCCTTCCGAGGCATTTATCTGGCGAAGCACTACCTGGCTATGCGACCAGGCCATTTTAAACACCCGGTCTTTGTGAGATTTATTATCCTGGTATTTATTTATCAAACCCTGGCATATTTCCTTCGTTTCTGCAACGCCTGTAACCATATTAATACTTATGGTTTCTTCAGGCTCAAAAGTTATTCTGAAACGGATGGCAACAATGGGATCTAACACGGATCCCTGGCTGCCGCTAAGTTTACCAGGATTGTTCATGGCTTGCGGGTTGACTATCGAATTACCATGTCCAATAAATGCCATCCGGTCTGTTTCAAAGGATATTTCGTCAGCAGCTTTTCCTTCTGTTTCCATTAAATGGAACAGCCACGCAGATTGTACTTCCGAAGATTTCGGCCTGCGGTTACAAAGGATTGTATTTTGATGAGGAATAATTTCTGTTTGAACAAAAAGATTGCTGAAAGCCGGGGCTGTTAAATCTGATGCAGCAGGAGCCAGTACTACCTCTGCATAACTGGTAAACTCAATCGTTTTGCGGATACCGGAATTGTTTGTCACGTGTAATCTGCGCATCTCTATATCGTCTTCAGGCGAAACAACAATTTCTGTGTGGACATCTATTTCATTTTGAGTGACATAAAAATCTACACGGCCCTGCGAATACGCTACTTCATATTTATCTGCTTTTTTAAGTGTAGGCTGATGGGTATTGGACCAATAGGTTTCACTTTCCAAATCACGGATATAACAAAAAGTACCTAAGTTATCGCAGGTAACATCCTCGTGCCAGCGGGATATGGCAATGTCCTTCCAGCGACTATATCCGCCTCCTGCATTACTTATCATCAAATGATACTTTCCATTTGATAAAATTTGTACTTCAGGTATGGATGTGTATGGCGTATTGAGTATCCTTGTTTCCTGGCCGCTTGCGGCATAATTAATATCCGGTATGTCTGTAGTGTGTGCAAAAAAGGAAGTTGCTTTTGGAATCCTTTCCTGTAATAATAATAGTGTTGCCTTAAACTGTGGTTCCGATTCAAACAGTTTTTGCATCGGTTTATCCTGAAGGAGGTAGGCTAATGCTAATAAGCTCATCCCATGGTGAT
>JBKJPR010000331.1:0-5012 GCA_046594275.1 Sediminibacterium sp. | reverse complement strand
GTAGAATAGATGGTGATACCTAACTCATGTAGTTTTTTAGCAATTGGTTCCAGCCCGTCTTTGTAGAAAACGGAAATAAGCGCAGATTGAATCTTTTTTTGCATGATGTGTTGCTTTGTAGGTCAGTTGAATAAACAGAACGGCAATGATCGTCAGAGAGCCACTTCAAAAGCCCCTTGCTCAGGGGTCGAATGGTGGCGCAAATGTAGGCTGTCGGCATCTTTTTTCCAGTACCGTATTTTCCACAGCGGATTGCTGCTGTCGAAGACGTACTGTTGGCAGTCAAATACCGCTGCTAACTGGCTGAAATAGATCTTTGGGTTGCCGCTGAGAATGATAATATCGACCGGGATCCGTTTGGGCTGGGGAGATAATTGGAATGACCTGTCAATAACCAGCACGGATTTGCGCCTGGATGCCACCACGTGATCAGTGATAATGGTGTTTTTCAGTGAAGAAGTTATCCTCACCCCATGCAGTATGCGGGAAGGTTGCAGGTGAAAATTCCGGAGTGAAACAGACAGGCTATCCCCCAGGAACCTGTAGCGGCTCCCCTCTATTACATCAATGGCTTTGTGTTGCGGGATATTGTAAACTATCATTGTATGCTGACTGTTTTGCTGAAGGGTGTTAAGGCACCGCAGTAAAACAAAAGCAGCCATACAGCTTATACCTATCAACAGGCCAGGTATTTTCTTTTGCAATAACCACCAGGCCAGCCATGCAATGGCTGAATATAACAGGATTGTTTGCCATAAGCTGACCTGGATACTATCTGAGACAGCATAAGGTAACCGGTCAGTTCTTTCAATAATTCCATTCATTTGTTTTAACAGGAAGGAAATAACTTTCCCGGTATATATATTCAGATACGGGATCCCGGAAAAAATAAGCAGTAACAGTTCGCCGTATAAGATAAAACCTGATAAAGGAACAACGATAAAATTGCTGAACAGGAACAGGTAGGGAAACTGGTGAAAATAAAACAGAATAACCGGTAGTGTAAGCACCTGAGCCGATAATGTGACAGCGTTTAACTGCCAGACAGTGTTCAACAGTTTATTTTCGAAATAGAACCATTTATAGATTGGCTTCATAAATAATAAAATACTCAGTATAGCGGTGTAGGATAATTGAAAACCTACATCCCAGAGAAAATAAGGGTTATATACCAGTAAACAGAAGGCAGAGGCTGCCAGTGTATTGTAAATATTGCTTTTCCTGTCAAGGCAATCACCGATAACAATAAAAGAGAACATCACCGCAGAGCGTAAAATGGAGGCTGCTGCTCCGGAAAGTAAACTGAATCCCCATAATATCGCCAATATAAGCAGGGGGTTTATCCATCGTATCCCTTTCATTTTGCTGAAAGGTTTCAGCAGCCATACCAGTAAACCATAAATCATACCCAGGTGCAGGCCACTGATCGCAATGATATGCACCACGCCGGTATTACTGTAAGCGCGCACCAGGTCCTTATCCAGATCATCGCGGTAACCGATCAGTAAAGCTTCTGCCACGCCGGTTTCTTTTTCTCCCTGGATATATTTTCTCAGAATTGATAAGACATGATTGCGCGTATTAATCAATGCCTGGGTAAAAGCATTCCGTTGAAATTTATCAGATGGCCGGTAATCTTTTTGTTGCAAATAAACCTGGTAATGAATACCCTGGAAGGCGCAATACTGTTTATAATCGAAGCCGCCAGGATTACCGGAATTGGTGATGGGTTGCAATGATTTTTGAATAATCAGTTGTGAGCCATATTGTAAAGAAGGGTGAATACTGTCTTTTTTAAAATACACAAGAACATTTCCTTTCACCATTACCCATTCACCATTCACCAAAACAGCTTCTGCTTTTGCTAATGCTTTATATGAATTGGTTTTTTCCGTCAAAGGTTCCTGTAGGGTAACGAGAGTGGGCCCATTACTATGAATAGGATAGCCTATCCAGGATGGATCATGCTTACTATCGTGGCAATAGCTGAGCAATATACCTAAGCAAAACATAAGCAGGTTAAAGGATAAACCATTCAACCATCGCAGTGTATATTTTTTTGCAGCCGGTAAAAACATAGTAATGAAAAGAATGGCTATGACGATTACTGAAGCAGTGAATACCGATTGTAAAGTAACCCGCGTATAATGTGCCACAAGGATACCTGCCGTTAACGGGATCAGTAACCGGATAAAGGGAACGGAACGCCAGAATTTTTTTCCATACTGCCGCATGGTTAAACCTAATAAAAAAAGCCACAGTTATTGCTGTAGCTTGTGTAAATCAGGTATAAATACGGGAGGAAAACCGTAAAAAAGCTGTGAGCTATGAGCTTCGAGCCTTATGGGTAGTTAAATCCAAAATGAAATCTCGTTAGCTTATCTTTTGTAAATTCAGAGGGAGCATCATAATAAGCAGGGTAATTCTAAGCTCCATAAATTATTCCAAAACTCGACGCTTACTGCTCGCGACTCATAGCTGTTCTTATTTGCTCAAATTCATGCTCCTCTCCTTATACAAAGTACGGAAGTAAGGATCTCTCAGATCTTTGATAAAACGAATGGCTTCGCCGGTGCTTTTCATTTCGGGACCGAGTTCTTTGTTTACACCAGGGAACTTATCGAAACTGAATACCGGCTCTTTAATGGCATAGCCTTCTAATTTCTTTTCCATCGTAAAATCGGTGAGCTTGGCTGCGCCGAGCATTACTTTGGTGGCAATATTCAGGTAAGGTATCTGGTAAGCTTTAGCGATGAACGGAGTGGTTCGGGAAGCTCTGGGGTTGGCTTCAATCACATATACTTTATCGTTCTTAATGGCGAACTGGATATTAATCAGTCCTTTTATATTCAATGATCTAGCGATCTTCTCTGAATAGAATTCCATGGTCTCTACAATCAATGGGGTAAGGTTGAAGGCAGGGAGAACCGCGTTACTGTCGCCGCTGTGGATACCCGCCGGTTCAATATGTTCCATTACACCCATGATATGAAAGTTCTCACCATCGAAAATGGCATCTACTTCGGCTTCCTGGCAACGGTCGAGGAAATGATCGATCAGTATTTTATTGCCGGGTAAATGTTTAAGCAGACTGATCACTGCTTTCTCCACATCTTCATCATTGATCACAATTCGCATTCTCTGTCCGCCCAATACATAACTTGGCCGAACCAATACTGGGTAACCCACTTTATTGGCCACAGCAATGGCTTCTTCCGCGCCGGTTGCCGTACCGTATTCAGGGTAAGGAATGCCCAGTTCTTTTAATAAGTCGCTGAAACGGCCGCGGTCTTCGGCAATATCCATACTGTCGAATGAAGTGCCAATGATCTTAATGCCTTTAGCGTGTAAGCGTTTGGCTAATTTCAGTGCCGTTTGCCCGCCTAGCTGCACGATAACGCCTTCCGGTTTTTCCAGTTCCACTATTTCCCATAAATGTTCCCAATAAACCGGCTCGAAATAGAGTTTATCGGCCATATCAAAGTCGGTACTCACGGTTTCCGGGTTACAGTTCACCATAATGGCTTCGTAACCGCATTCTTTAATGGCCAGTAAGCCATGTACGCAGCAATAGTCAAATTCAATGCCCTGCCCGATCCTGTTAGGGCCACTGCCCAGAACAATGATCTTTTTATTATTCGAGGGTATCGATTCGTTGGAGTTAAGTGTAGGGTTCATTTCCGCTTAAGATTGCGCAAAATTAGGGGTACATGGGAATTTTTGAGTTAATTTTTTTTATTGCACGCCTACCCGTCTTGCTGACCGATCAGCTGTGGTGATAACTAACATCAATTAGTATTCTAGTCCTGGAGCTCTTCGCAGTAATACCCCGCGTTCTGCAAAGCGGTCTCCACGGAACGGGGCGAAACCTGCACGGCTTCTATCCGCAACACATTATCACAATCCTGCATATCAACGTTCCATCGTTGGATCCCTTTGATGGTTTGCAGGTGCGGGCGTGCCTTGTGAACCAGTTGCGGGTTTTCGAGATTGGTTTTGAAGATGAGGATATCCATAGTGTTTGGTTTTAGTGTTTAATTCCTCTGCGTAACCTCTACATCTCTGCGGTAAAATGAGATTCAATCTAACCGCAGAGTGGGGGAGAAGCAGAGGTAACCGCAGCGTGTGTTGTTATTCGGCACCAGTATTCTCATTTTCCGGTTTTCTCCATACCCGGCAACGGTTTCGCCATTCCTGTTTGATCTTTTCACGCTCTTCCGGGGTCATGGTATGCCATTTCTCCTGCATCTCTTTTTTCCATGCGCCACCACGACCGCCGCATCCGCCCCCACCCTTGAATCCGCCGAACAGGATCTTGCTAAGCACTAAAATACCGAGGGCCTGCCAGAAACTTATGACGGATACATGGAGTACTTCCACCAGGATATTATTCCAGAGACTCATCACTATATAACCTAGCAGAGCAGCGGCAGCGATGGCCAGTATGGTAAAGCCGATGATCTTTTTGATCCAGAATTTCTTATTCATAATATTTCGTTTTGTCAAGTATTTAATAACTCATCCTTCAGAATACTTAACCGTTCCCGTAAATGCAGAACAGCATAGCGCTTACGGCTGAGTAAAGTATTAATGGTTTCGCCGGTTTGTTCGGCAATGGCTTTAAAAGGAACGCCTTCAATCTCGTTTAGTATGAACACTTCTCTTTGGGCCGGGGGCAGTTCGTTCAATGCGTTGTATAAAGCTTCCCAGAAAAGGTTGCGCAGGTATTCTGTTTCGGGATTATTGGCATCATCAAAAAAAAGCTCGGTCCAGTCGAACCTTGATTCTCCATCCGCATCAGTATAGATATCTTCCAGCAGTTCGGGTTTCTGTTTTCTTTGCTTATCTATGATCTTGTTGCGGGTAACGGTGAATAGCCAGCCCGTAAGTTGCTCAATGGGTTTGGTATTGCCGATGAACTGGTAGAACACGTCCTGCAGTATGTCTTCTGCATCGGCCTCGTTAGTAACCCTTCGGCGTATAAACCCCATCAACCGTTTGCTGTACGTGTT
>JBKJPR010000177.1:0-2557 GCA_046594275.1 Sediminibacterium sp. | reverse complement strand
CAGGCGTGTACTATGCCCGAACGGGCAAACAACAAAAAGCCATCGAAGCATTTAATAACTGTATCTACAATGATCTTAACTACATGGAAGCTTATATGGAAAAAGGGTTCCTCTATTATGAAAATAAAAAGATAAACCAGGCGCTGCAGGTCTTCCGCTCTGTAGTAACCCTAAAGAATACCTATGCAGACGGATATTACTGGCTGGCCAAATGTTATGAGGCGTTGAATAATACAACGGAAGCCATTGCTAACTATCAAAAAGCACTCACACTCGATCCTAAGCTCACAGAAGCAGCAGAAGCATTGAAAAGACTGGGTATTAACTAAAATAGGAGAAGAAAAATTAAAATTTCGTATTTCTCAATTTCAAAATTTCCCATTTCCAGAATTTCCCAATTATATTTACGTATGCCCATCATAGCCCCATCCTTATTAAGCGCTGATTTCCTGAATCTCCAGAGAGACTGTGATATGCTGAACGCCAGCGAGGCAGACTGGTTTCACTTAGATGTGATGGATGGACGATTCGTACCCAATATCAGTTTTGGTTTTCCCGTGATTGAAAAAGTGCGCAAAGCCACTTCCAAAATCTGTGATGTACACCTGATGATAATGGAACCGGGGAATTATGCAGAGGCTTTTAAAAAAGCGGGCGCTGACGTTCTTACCGTGCATATAGAAGCCTGTCCACATTTACACCGCAACCTGCAGCAGATCAAAAGTCTGGGTATGAAAGCGGGTGTGGCGCTCAATCCGCATACACCGGTTCATTTGTTATCGGATATTTTGCAGGATATAGACATGGTGCTGTTGATGAGTGTGAATCCCGGTTTTGGCGGGCAGCAATTCATACCCCAAACGCCTGATAAGATCCGCACGCTTAAAAAAATGATCATCGAAAAAAGGCTCCAGACCCTGATCGAAATTGATGGCGGCGTTACACTTACTAATGCTGCCTCCATCGTACATGCCGGTGCTGATGTATTGGTGGCGGGCAATTCTGTATTCAAGTCTTCCGACCCCGAAGCTACTATTGCCGCGTTAAAAAAACTCTAAATCAATTTTGGAAAGTGCAACTGGGAAATTGGGAAATTTAATTGCAATTCCAAAATTTCCCAATTTCCCAATTCCACAATTCTCCAAATATTCACATAACCTTCATACTTCAACTAACCGTTTTGCCCGAATTTTGCAGTACATACTATCCACACCTGTGTATAAGAAGTGTTAGGTTTTAATCTGTTTATACAATTAAATTTGAAATGGAAGTGTTAGATAGTACCGTACAACATCCTGTCATCTATTAAACCGAAGAAGTTTGACTGAAAAAATCATTAACCTCGAATCCGTTAATCCCATCGAATTTTTTGGCGTAAACAACGGAAAGTTAGATTTGCTTAAAAAGAAATTCCCATTATTAAAGATCCTCTCCCGCGGGACACAATTAAAACTGAGCGGGGCCCCCGAACAAATAGAAACAGCAAAAGAAAAGATCGATCTCATCATTCAGTACCTCGAACGCAATGGTCACCTGAGCGAGGGTTATTTTGAACAGATATTAGGCGGAGATGATGCCGAAACAGTTGACAATTTCATAGACAGTAATCCCAATGACATACTGGTATTCGGGCCTAATGGCAAAACAGTGAGGGCAAGAACGCAGAATCAGAAAAAATTAGTGCAGGCAGTAGACAGGAATGATATCGTTTTCGCCATCGGCCCAGCAGGTACAGGTAAAACCTATACTGCAGTAGCGCTGGCTGTACGTGCTTTGAAAAACAAACTGGTAAAGAAGATCATCCTTACGCGTCCCGCGGTGGAAGCAGGTGAGAGCCTGGGTTTCTTACCCGGCGACCTGAAAGAAAAGATCGATCCATACCTGCGCCCGTTATATGATGCTTTGGATGATATGATCCCCGCAGATAAACTGGGTTATTACATGAGTACGCGCACCATCGAGATCGCACCACTGGCCTATATGCGGGGCCGCACACTCGATAATGCATTCATTATCCTGGATGAAGCGCAGAACACGAATGACCTGCAGTTAAAAATGTTCCTCACCCGTATCGGCGCCAATGCCAAAGCCATCATCACCGGCGACCCAACGCAAGTTGATCTGCCAAGGAATATGCGGAGTGGCTTAGAAAAATCAAGGCGCATTTTAAACAATGTGGATGGTATCGCCCATATTGAATTGACGGAAGAAGATGTGGTACGTCACAAATTAGTAAAGGCCATTATCAGGGCGTATGAAAAAGAGAAGGAGAAAGAAGATGCGGAGGCAGGGCATCACAGGTAATCAAAGAATTTATTTTAATTGCGGACTTATTTTTTCACGCAAAGCCGCAAAGTTTTTTAAGGCGCAAAGAAAATACCTTTGCGCCTTTGCTTATTAGCGCCTTTGCGTGAAAAAAATAAGATTCAAAGTAATCCTTACTCCCCCAATATCTCATGCCCCAGTTTATCTCTTTTTGTTTCCAGGTATTTCAAGTTGTGTGAATTGGGATACACTTCAATCGGAACGATTTCTACCATTTCCAAACCATACCCTT
>JBKJPR010000384.1:0-3062 GCA_046594275.1 Sediminibacterium sp. | reverse complement strand
CATGGTGGTTGATTCTAATACCTATGATATCACAGCCTGGTCAGTTCCGTATGCCTATGGTGTAAAAGGATATGCAGTAAAAGAGAAATTAGCAGTGGCCAATAACTGGCACAGCTCTGCTGCTGTTGTGGATGTGAGCTCTTCTTATGGCCTTTTGATCCCTTACCAGTCATTCAACGCAGCCAAACTGATGGCGCAATTGCTGAAAAAAGGGGTGAAAGTAAGGTTTGCTGAAAAGCCATTTATGTATGGCGGTAAAAATTATGACAGGGGAACCCTGATCATATTGCGAACAGGGAATCCTGTTAACTGGAACGCATTGGCAATTGAAGCCGCTAAGAAATTCAGCATACAGCCGGTTGCAGTAGAGACCGGTTTTATGGATAAGGGTGCTGATTTTGGCTCGTCTGATGTGAAAACTATCACCCCTTTCAAAGTGGCATTGCTATCCGGTGAGCAAACTTCTTCTTTGGGCGCCGGTGAAGTATGGCATTTCTTTGAAAAACAACTTGACTACCCTGTTACATTGATCAATGTTGCTGATATCGGCAGGGCAAATCTGAAAAATTACCAGGTTCTTATCGTACCAGATGGTTTCTACCGTACACTTGGCGATAAAGCCACTACAGACAAACTGAAAGATTTTGTACGCGCGGGCGGTAAGATCATCGCGATAGACAATGCCGTATCTGTTATGGCTGCCGCCGACTGGGGTATCAAGGCGAGGGAAGACAAGACTGAAGACAAAAGTGAATACGCCAACCTGAAAAAATATGCAGATCGCGAAACGCAGTCCTTAAGCAATTCCATACCCGGCGCTATCTATAAGCTGGAACTTGATAATACCCATCCGTTGGCATTTGGGTATCCTGATTATTATTTTACCCTGAAACAGGATACCGGTGTGTTTGAATTTTTAAAAGATGGCTGGAATGTGGGCGTGATGAAGAAAGATGCCTATGTAACAGGCTTCACCGGTGTAAAAGTAAAAACTAAACTGAAGGATGGTGTGGTATTTGGCGTGCAGAATATGGGTAATGGCAGCGTGATCTATTTCGCAGAAGATCCGTTGTTCAGAAATTTCTGGGAGAATGGAAAATTGCTTTTCAGTAATGCGGTTTTCCTGGTGACCCCCTAACCCCCTGCCTGAGCGTTGGGCAGGCCTGAAGGGGGAATTATACATACACTATTTTTTGAATAGTGTATAATATTAGTTAGGCTTTAAAACCACACTTAAATTGTGAGTAGTCAGAAATCAGTACTAAATCCTACCCCCATTAACTATTCGCCCCCTACCACTCAAATAGCATTAGGATAACTTTAAAGTCTATTTGGTATCACCTCTGCGTCTCCGCGGTAAAAAAAACCAACCGCGGAGACGCAGAGCCGCAGAGCAACCCGCAGAGAGAAATAATATCAGTTGGACTTTAAAACCATATTTTAATTGTGAGTAGTCAGAAGTCAGTACTGAATCCTACCCCCATTAACTATTCGCTTCTCACCCCCTCAAATAGTATTAGGGTAACTCTAAAGTCTATTTGGTATCACCTCTGCGTCTCTGCGTCTCCGCGGTAAAAAAACCTCCAACCGCGGCGGCCCAGAGCAACCCGCAGAGAGAAATAATATCAGTTGGACTTTAAAACCACACTTTAATTGTGAGTAGTCAGAAATCAGTACTGAATCCTACCCCCCCATTAACTATTCGCCCCCTCACCACTCAAATAGTATTAGGGTAACTCTAAAGTCTATTTGGTATAACAAAATAGATTTTTAAATGGGCATTGCGGGAATCAATCCTCTCTCGGGAGAGGTTAGGGGTGGGTGATAGGGGAGCTACCTTGTTTTGGAAATGGCAAGCAATTGATCATACACCTGGCTGTAACTGCTGCCGATGGGTATTTCTTTACCGGCGGTCCATAATTTGGATTTACTGAATTTTTCTATCCTGGCGAGGGGCACAATAAAGGACCGGTGTACCCTTACAAAATCGCGTGGCGGTAACTTTTCCTGAATGCTTTTGAGGGTCATTAAAGTCAGTACAGGGTTGGGTTTTATATATATTTTGATATAGTCATCAAGCGCCTCAATCAGTTCAATTTCCTTGAGGTTGATCTTCATAATCTCGTAATTCACTTTCACAAAGATCGAGTTGAGCTGGAGTTCCTGCGAGCTTAGGAATTCAAGGTATTCATTGGCTTTATAGCATGCTTTCAGGAAACGGTCGTATTCAAAAGGTTTTAATAAATAATCAACTGCATCTACGGTAAAACCTTCCGCTGCAAAATCTTTGTAAGCAGTGGTGAAGATCACCGGTGGTTTTTGGGTAAGGCCTTTGTAAAACTGCATACCATTGATATCAGGCATCTGGATATCGAGGAAGAGCAGGTCCACTTTATGCTCTTGCAGCCAGGCTTTGGCTTCATCTGTATTGGTGAATACTTTTTCCAGTTTCAGAAAAGAAATCTTGCTGCAATATTCATTTATCAATTGCAGGGCAAGGGGTTCATCATCTATCGCTATACAATGTATCATCAGGTTTCTATCTCTAAGTGAACAGTATAATAATTATCTTCTATCCTATGGGTAAGCTGGTGTTTGCCCGGGTACATCAACTCCAGCCTGCGTTTTACATTGTTGATGCCAATACCGGTATTTTCCATCAGGTTGTTTTCTGAAGCTACCATATAATTTTTAGCGAAGAACAGTATCTTATTTTCATAGGTACTGATCCCGATGGTTATGGTAGATGATTCCTTGGTGCTTACCCCGTATTTAAATGCATTCTCCACGAATGGAATGAACAGTAGCGGCGCTACCAGCAAATTATCTATATCTCCCTCTGCAGAAAAATGTACGGCCACTTTATCCGTAAGCCTTACCTGCTGCAGTTCAATAAAGTTATTGATAAAATCAACTTCATTGCGCAAGGGTACCATATCCCGTTGTGTTTCTGTAAGAATATACCGCATAATGGATGATAACTTCATCACTGCCGGTGCTGTTTTCTCACTGCGGACGATAGCGAGGGAATAAATATTATTGAGTGTATTGAAAAAGAAATG
>JBKJPR010000412.1:0-2700 GCA_046594275.1 Sediminibacterium sp. | reverse complement strand
TTGACTGACAGACTGGTTGTATTTGCTTATCTTCCCTGTTCACCCGTACTTCGTCCTTCAAAAAATCGCACCTAGGATGGCTTTCCATTTTCAAACATTCAAAACACGGGCCCTTACTGCAGTTATATTTGTATTGGTGATGCTGGCCGGGATGTTATGGAACCAGTGGAGTTTTTTGATCCTGTTCTCTATTATTCATTTTGGCTGCTGGATGGAGTACCAAAAACTGGTGGGGTTGATAGATAAAGACTACCGGCAAATCAACTGGGTTCACCGGATCGTGGTAATGCTTACTGGCTGGGGTTTCATGTTATGGATGACAGATGATAGTTTTCGTATCAATAATATTGTATTGCATGATGTCGGCTGGTTCTTTTTTTTGTATGGAATGATCGTCCTTGGGATCAGCATTGCGGTTGCGATGTTCAGCAAAAAACTAAACCTCCGTTTGTATGCTCATTCGCTTTTGGGCCTTCTCTATATTTCACTAAGCTGGGGTTTACTGATGAAGCTATGGGGCAACTGGCAGCAGTCTGCTTTTGTGGGTGATAACTGGATCATGCCGATAGTGCTCATTACCTCAATCTGGATCAATGATACCATGGCCTACCTAGTCGGTTCTTTTATCGGGAAAACGCCACTCTCATCCATTTCTCCTAAAAAAACGCTGGAAGGAACAATTGGTGGAGCCCTATTGACGGTATTGGCCGTTACACTGATTGGGTATTACGGATTTCATTTCGGGATAAAACCGTTGGTGCTGATCTCTCTCACTGCTGCTGTAGCCGGAACTGCCGGGGACCTGTTTGAAAGTAAACTGAAACGGTTGGCGGGAGTGAAGGATAGTGGGAATATCATGCCCGGTCATGGCGGGTTTCTCGACAGGTTTGATTCTTTATTGTTGGCCACAACGATGGTATGGATCATTTTCCGGCTCTTTTATTAATTAAAAAGAAGCAGCCATAACCCCATCCTTTCTCAACAAACCGATTTACATTTGCCATTCAATCATTTCCAATGATCATTCACAGAGAAGGGTTTAAGACCATTGCCATCACCGCTCTGATATTCGGAGTGCTGAACCTGATTTCTTTTACTTTTTTAAGCGCTTCCTATCCCAGCCTGGCCATGGCGCTGTTCGTGGTAACGCTCTTCCTGTTCCTGTTTATTGTCTCTTTTTTCCGGGTACCGGCCCGTATATTAAGTATAAGTGAAAACCAGGTGATCTGCCCCGCAGATGGGAAAGTAGTGGTTATTGAAGAAGTTACCGAAGTGGAGTATTTTAAAGACAAACGCATACAGGTAAGTATTTTTATGAGTCCTGCCAATGTTCATGTGAACCATAACCCCATCGGTGGTGAAGTGGTGTACAACCAGTATCATAAAGGAAAATATTTAGTGGCCTGGCACCCCAAATCATCCACCGAGAATGAAAGATGGAGCGTGGTAACCAGGAACAGTCATGGCGAGATCCTGTACAAACAGATCGCCGGCGCCCTTGCCAAACGGATCTGTAATTACACCAAAGTGGGCCAGTTGGTTAACCAGGGCGATGAGTATGGCTTTATCAAATTCGGCAGCCGGGTAGACGTATTATTACCCGTAAATGCCACTGTCAAGGTACAGTTGAACCAGGTAGTACAAGGCGGAGTTACCGTATTGGCCACCTGGTAGGTTTACCACTGGTATATTTTAACACTTGAAAAAACCACCCAATCAACAATAATGTTATTTTCGAATCAGACATTCATTTTTAAAAACAAACACATATGAAAAAAGTATTCCTCTTAGCAACAGCTGCGTTTTTAGTTACAGGATTTGCATTTGCACATGAAGGTGGTAAAAAAGGTACCAAAGACTGCTGCAAAGGCAGTAAAGAGTGTAAGAAAGACGAGAAAAAAGACACTAAAGAAACAAAAACCACTAAAACTACTGCGAAAGTAGCTATCAGCAAAGCTTAAAACGTCTTAGCGAAAAATACAAGCCCTGCTTATGCGGGGCTTTTTTTATTAGGGTATTTTGAAATTAAGCTCGCCTTAGTCGGATGGAATCGCGCATCCTGCTTGTGAGGAGATATTTTTTAAACACATAGTATTCCGATAAGCAGATATGTTTCGCTTATAATAACGTTAGTGGGATATACCCTAACCCCATGCTTTAGCGTGGGGCTATACATGCAATATGATTCCGGGCTTTAGCCCCTAACTGGTTTTTGAATAAGATGCATTACCTATTTGTTCGATGTTCTGACTAGACCGATAGCAAGATTTATGCGGGATCCGGTCTGGGGCTAAAGCCCGGTTTTCCTGTGGGCATTTCCCCCCCAGCTTAAAAGCTGGGGTTAATAAAATCAGCCGTCCAATTGCACAATAAGCTTCAGAAAGGTCTCCAATAATATGAAGTTATATAGTAGGCGCATAGAAGTACAAAGGGCATATAAAAGAAACTATATGCCCTTGTTTTTAGCTATGTGCCTATGTGTTAAAAAAAATTTCCATTCGCCCAGGGCAGACCCATTTTCAAAATCCTTACAATATGTTTTCTAATTCCTTCAGGTGATAGATGGTATAGGTAGGCTGCACGTGGGGTGTAACATTCAGGTGGTTCACAAAAATGGTGTCCATGCCGGCATTGATGCCGCCCTGTATATCTGCGTCGAGGTTATCGCCGATCATGATGCTTTCTTTGATCAGTGCCCCC
>JBKJPR010000229.1:0-9254 GCA_046594275.1 Sediminibacterium sp. | reverse complement strand
TCAGTTAGGAAACATGATTTATTTGTATGACAATAACCATATAACTATTGAAGGAAATACCAACATTACATTTGATGAAGACCTGGCGCAACGCTTTGAAGCGTACGGCTGGCATGTACAGGTACTTGCAGATGGCAATGATTTAGATGCTTTATCAGCAGCAATACAAAATGCGCAAAAGGAAACCCATCGTCCTTCCCTGATAAAAGTGCGTACACATATTGGTTATGGCAGCCCCAATAAAGAAGATACGGCTGCTGCGCATGGCTCTGCGTTAGGCGAAGCAGAAGTAAAACTCGTGAAGGATAATTTTGGTTTTGACCCTGATAAATATTTTGTTGTGCCCGACGAAGTATTAAATTATTATCGTGAAGCAGGTAAGAAAGGAGTAGATAAGGAAAAGGATTGGAATGATCTTTATAAAAGGTATAAAGAAAAATATACAGTACTGGCCAATGAATACGAGTTATTAGCCAGTGGAAAATTACCGGAAGGATGGAAACAAAAGTTGCCGGTTTTTAAGGCTGGGAAAGAAATAGCTACACGCAAAGCCTCGGGCAAAGTATTAAATGCAGTGGCTGATTATTTGCCAAATTTAATAGGAGGTTCTGCTGATCTTGCACCATCCACTGACACCAACCTGGCGAATTACAAATCATTTTCAGCAGAAAATCATGATGGACGTAATTTTCACTTTGGTATCAGGGAACACGTCATGGGCGCTATCTTAAATGGATTAGCACTCAGTAAATACATCATTCCTTACGGCGCTACATTCCTGATATTTTCTGATTACATGCGGCCTCCCATCCGGCTGGCGGCAATTATGAAAATACGACCCATATATATTTTCACACACGACAGTATAGCTTTAGGAGAAGATGGCACCACCCACCAGCCTGTAGAACAATTGATCGGTTTACGATCTGTTCCCAATATAACAGTGATCCGTCCGGCTGATGCCAATGAAACCGTGCAGGCCTGGCGGGTAGCGATTGAACATTCCGGCGGCCCGGTCGCTTTAATATTAACCCGTCAGGGAATTCCGGTAATTGACCAGGAAAAATATACAAAGGCCACTGAATTGGAAAAGGGGGCCTACATTCTTTCGGAATCAAACACACAGCCGGACATTATTTTGATTGGTACGGGTTCGGAAGTTCAATTGTTGCTATCGGCTCAGCAAAAATTAAAAGAACACAACATAGCCGCACGGGTAGTGAGTATGCCATCGTGGGAATTATTTGAAAAACAGGATAAAGCTTATAAAGAAAAAATATTTCCAGGGTCATTACGGAAACGATTAGCAGTAGAAGCAGGATCGCCAGTGGGCTGGCATAAATATGTAACTGACGAAGGCGATATAATTGGCATTACAGGATTTGGGGAATCCGCGCCTGGTGAAGAACTGATGAAAGAGTATGGCTTTACTGTTAAAAATGTAGTAAAGAAAGCGAAAGCTTTGATTGGATAGTAGAGCGAACGAAACACTTTAAAAAGAATATCAATTTAAACCAAATAAAAAATGAAAAAGAATCACAAGGACAGCTCTCCCAAAAATAAGGAGCCCTTAAAACAGACACCTGTAACATCTCCAAAAAAAGATGTACAGGGAGGCACAAATACAAGCTTCCCTCAGGAATATGAAGAACAGCGAAGCATGGAAATTCGTATGAAACCCCAACCCTTGGTTAATCCACAAAAAAGTAGAAATAAAAGATGACAAAAAGCGATCAGGAAATAGAAGCCGGGCTTTTCTAAACAGCGGTTAGTAAAATTTAAAGTGAATAAATGGACAAATAATTAAATCATCTGTGAACGTGCCCTTACTTTATTAAAACCAAATGATAATGATTAAAGCGCAGGACAAAACAACCGCTGAACAGATTCGTATTGGTATTGCAGCAGACCATGGAGGATTTAAATTGAAAGAATTCCTGGTAAAAATGCTGTCCGAAGCAAACTATGAAGTAATTGATTTTGGCAACAGCGAGTTGAATACCGATGATGACTACCCGGATTTTGTAATTCCCCTGGCAGATGCAATTGCAAAAGGCAAGGCGGAACGTGGCATTGCTATTTGCGGAAGCGGAGTGGGAGCCAGTATTGCAGCAAATAAAGTTGACGGTGTCCGAGCTAGCCTTATCACAGAAAAATTTTCGGCACGTCAGGGTGTTGAAGATGATAATATGAATATGATCTGCCTTGGCGGTCGTGTGATTACAGATTCATTGGCCGGGGAATTGGTAAATATTTTCCTGCAAGCAAAATTCATCGGCGCAGAAAGGCACAATCGCCGACTGGCAAAAGTGGCAGCAATTGAAAACAGAAATAAATAAAAGAAAATATGACAATAAATCCCCTTGCAGGGAAACCAGCAGAACAGGACATGTTAGTAAATGTTCCCAGGCTTGTTTCAATCTATTACACGGGAATACCTGATCCCTCTGTACCTGGCCAACGTGTTGCATTCGGCACTTCCGGCCACCGGGGTTCTTCCTTAAAAAATTCGTTTAATGAAAATCATATCCTTGCCATTTCGCAGGCGATTTGCTTTTATCGCAAGCAACAGAAAATTGATGGCCCTTTATATCTCGGCTTTGATACACATGCGCTTTCAGCAGCTGCTTTTGCAACCACGATGGAAGTACTGGCTGCCAATAATGTTGAAGTGATGATCGCAATTGGTGACGGGTACACTCCTACCCCGGTAATTTCGCATGCCATTTTACAATACAACTCCGGGCGGAAAACGGGTTTATCAGATGGTATTGTGATTACGCCTTCGCATAACCCACCGGATAATGGTGGATTTAAATATAATTCACCGAATGGCGGACCGGCATCAAGTACTGTTACGAATTGGATAGAAGCCAAAGCAAACGAATTGCTGCAAAACAATCTTCAATCAATACATAGAATTTCTTTTAAAAAAGCATTAGCTGCTGCTACAACACACCGGTATGACTTTTTGAATATTTACATTAATGATCTTGCGAATATCATTGACATGAATCTGATCCGGGATTCGAAAATAAGCATAGGCGTTGATCCGCTTGGTGGTGCTGGCGTTCATTATTGGCAACCGATTGCAGATCGCTACAAACTCAATTTGACAGTTGTAAATAAAATTGTTGATCCTACGTTCAGTTTTATGACGGTAGACTGGGATGGGCAAATCCGCATGGATCCATCTTCTCCTTATGCCATGCAACGACTTATTGCAATGAAAGACGATTATGATATTTCTTTTGCCTGCGATACCGATCATGACCGGCATGGAATTATTACCAAAAGCGCCGGGCTGATGAATCCGAATCATTACTTATCAGTTGCAGTTTTTTACCTGCTACAGCATCGCCCGCATTGGAATAAAAAATCGGCAGTCGGAAAGACTGTTGTCACCACTCAACTCATTGATCGCATTGCAAAAAAGTTGGGACGACAAATTGATGATGTACCTGTTGGATTCAAATGGTTTGTAGATGGATTAATGGATTCGTCACTTTGCTTTGGTGGTGAAGAAAGTGCAGGTGCGTCATTTTCAAGATTGGACGGAAGTGTTTGGACAACTGATAAAGACGGATTTGTACCAGCTTTATTAGCGGCAGAAATAACGGCAAAAATGAAAAAGGATCCCGGCATCATATATAATGAACTCACAAATGAATTTGGCGAACCTTTTTATGACCGCATTGAAGCTAAAGCCACTCCAGAACAAAAAGAGACATTAAAAAAACTTCCTGCTTCACAAATAAAACATAAAGACCTGGCTGGAGAAAAAATTGAAAATATATTAACTGATGCTCCTGGAAACCATTCGCCGATTGGAGGCGTGAAAGTAATAACAGACAACGGATGGTTTGCAGCACGTCCTTCAGGGACAGAAGATATTTACAAAATCTATGCCGAAAGTTTTTTGAGTAAAGATCATCTTACAAAAATTATCAGTGAGGCCCAAACTATCGTCAATGCTGCATTACAGATAAATTAAACGAACCCATGAAATTAAAATTGATTCCTTCAGCACATGAGCTTATATCTAATATGAGAGCCTTTTTCCAGGTTAGTGATACCAATCTTAACTATTTAAATGAAGAACCGCTAAGAGAAGAGTTGTTTAGTTCTGATCAAATGGAGCGTTTCGGTAAAACACTGGCTACAAGACATAAATTAACTACCACCCCTGCAAAAGATCATTTGCTGAAACGGCTTGCAAACAATGAAGACACTTTACAGGAAGTACGAAAACTGCTGACAGATTCAATAAAAAAAAATTACCAGGTAACGCCGGCTGGCGAATGGCTGATAGACAATTTCTACCTGGTAGAAGAACATATCCTGATCGCTAAAACACATTTCCCTAAAAATTACAGTGAAGATTTGCCCCAGCTTCTAAATGGCACATCTGCGGGTATTACGCGCAGTTATGACATTGTTCTCCAGGTAGTTTCTCATAGTGATGGAAGAATAGATATTGCAAGCCTTGGCCATTTTATGAAGGCCTACCAGTCAATTACCCATTTAAAATTGGGTGAACTGTGGTCTATTCCTATTATGCTTCGGTTGGCACTGATTGAAAATATTCGCCGGGTATCTGGACGTATTGCAGTTGACAAGGTTGACCGGAATCTGGCGGATTACTGGACTGAAAAAATGATTGACACGGTAGAAAAAACACCTAACGAACTAATGCTGGTACTTTCCGATATGGCCAGGTCGAACCCGCCAATTAAGGGTGCATTTGTGTCTGAATTAATTCGTCAGTTAAGTGGAAAAGGTCCCGACCTGGCATTAGTGCTTAACTGGATAGAACAGCAGTTATCCGGAAGCGGATTAACAGGCACTGAATTGGTAAATGCTGAAAATCAAAAACAGGCGGCAGACCAGGTTTCTATCAGCAACAGCATTGGAAGTCTTCGGTTACTGGGAGCAATGGATTGGAGAACCTTTGTTGAATCACACAGCATTGTTGAACAAATATTGTTACAGGATGATGGTGGGATTTATGGGCTAATGGATTTTGACACCCGTGACCGCTATCGTCATGTTGTGGAAAGCATTTCAAAGCAAAGCGATTTAAGCGAGGAGGAAGTAGCCCGTATTGCTATACAATTAGTGCAAGAGAATGCACCGCCACAAGGAACTAATCAAAGCGCTGCGCATGTAGGATACTACCTGGTTGGACAAGGGTTAGCGCAAACCAGGAAAACTGCAAAAATGCATGTGTCTGGAATCCGAAAGATGCTGCACAGTATTAAAAGGCATGCTTTTCCCGTTTATTTATTTTTAATTTTTCTAATAACAGTTGGCATAAGCGCTGCTGTTTTTATTAAAGTAGATACAGAAACAACAAATAGTTGGCTGCTCGGGTTAGTCGGTATTCTTGCCTTATTATGTGCAAGCCAGCTTGCCATTTCTGTAGTTAATTTTTTTGCTACATTACTGGTTAAGCCAAATCTCCTGCCGAGAATGGATTACTCAAGGGGAATACCTCAATCATCCAGTACGATAGTTGTAATTCCGGCAATGCTTACGACTGTTACTGAAATCGAAAATCTGGTAGAGGCGCTGGAAGTAAGGTTTTTGGCAAACAGGAAAGAACATTTACATTTTGGTTTACTAACAGATTTTACAGATGCTTCGCAGGAAACAGTTTCTGATGACCAGGTACTTTTAGATACCGCAACGAACGGAATTGAATTGCTGAATAAAAAATATCAAAGAGAAAATAATGATCTGTTCTTTCTTTTTCACCGGCCCCGAAAATGGAATCAGCAGGAGAATGTATGGATGGGCTATGAAAGAAAACGCGGTAAATTGTCAGATTTAAATGCCTTATTAAGAGGAAATTCAAAAGAACATTTTTCGTTGATTACAGGTAATCAATCTGTTTTCCCGAAAATAAAATATGTAATTACATTAGATGCAGACACGCAATTGCCACTCGCATCCGCATGGAAGTTAATCGGAACCATGGCACATCCGTTGAACCGGGCCTGGTACGATGAAAAGAAGAAGCGGGTAACAAAAGGTTATGGGATATTGCAGCCAAGGATAACCGTTAGTTTGCCGGACATAACCGGTTCCAGATATACCCGGATGCACGGAAATGAACCAGGCATTGACCCGTATACTCGTGCATCTTCAGATGTTTACCAGGATTTATTCGGAGAGGGTTCTTATATTGGAAAAGGAATTTATGATGTTGACATATTTCAACAAGTGCTGGACGGTAAATTTTTAGAAAACCGCATTCTTAGTCATGATCTTTTAGAAGGTTGCTATATCCGCTCCGGGTTATTAAGCGATGTTCAACTGTTTGAGAAATACCCAACAACCTATAGCGCAGACATGAAAATGCGGTTGCGCTGGATACGTGGCGACTGGCAGATTTTTTCCTGGATTTTACCATGGGTTAAAGACCCGGAGAATCAATTGTACAAAAATCCAATTTCTGCATTATCCCGCTGGAAAATATTTGACAATATGCGGCGCAGTCTTGTGCCCATTGCGCTTACAGTATTATTGTTAGTAGCATGGCTTGCTCTTCCGGCTGTTTTATTCTGGACGATTGTAGTTTCCGGAATTATCGTTTTCCCCATCTTTGTTACCTCAGTTTGGGATACTCTCAGGAAGCCAAAAGATGTTGTACTAAAATACCACATCAAAAATTCCTTAGAGAATCTCTGGGACATTGCGGTCAAAACTTTGTTCATGCTCATTTGCCTTCCCAATGAAGCATTTGCAAATTTGACTGCTATCGTGCGGACTATTTGGAGAATGAGTGTCACAGGAAAAAATCTGTTGGAATGGAATCCGAGTTCCCATGTGGTACAGGCAGATCAATCCGGTTTACGAATCTCTTATTTATTGATGTGGATTGAACCCGTTCTTACGGTAGCTGTCTTTGCTATTTTAGCAATTTATTCACCTGAAAAGTTATTGATAGCAGGACCTGTATTGTTGTTGTGGTTCATTGCTCCGTTTATTACATGGCATGCAAGTAAACCTTTAGCAAAACAGGTTGCCATACTTACCAGTGGTCAAAATATTTTTCTTCAAAAGCTTGCCAGGAAAACCTGGAGTTTCTTTGAAACTTTCGTTGTTGTTGAAGACAACTGGTTGCCGCCTGATAATTACCAGGAACAACCGGTGGAACAAATAGCACATCGCACTTCTCCCACCAATATCGGCCTGTCATTGCTTGCCAACTTAAGCGCCTGTAATTTTGGTTACATAACTACCAGCCAGTTTATTGAGCGTACAAAAAATACAATCAACTCAATGGAGAAAATGGAACGGTACAATGGCCATTTTTATAATTGGTACAATACCGAATCACTGAATCCACTTCAACCAAAATATATCTCTACTGTTGACAGTGGAAACCTTGCGGGTCATTTGCTGGTACTAAGACAAGGCTTATTGGCATTGCCTCATCAAAAAATTATAAGTATAAAGCTATTCGAGGGGCTTCGTGATACATTTCGTGTACTAACAGACACGATATCCGAAACTGATATTAAGTTGCCGGAACAACTTGCCATTGACCTGGATACAATCTGTAACGCTGACGTAACTGCTTTATATGATATCCAAAAACTTCACGAAGATTTAGCGAAAAAAATGAATCCCATAGTTGAAAAACTTAATGGCGACCCAGACAGTGAAACATACCGATGGAAGCATTTGCTTATTGCACAATCAGAACAGGTAAATCAACATCTTCAAATTTTTGCGCCTTGGTTTTTATTGCAATCTACCCCTTCTACAGTCAAAGATATTGCCGTATTCCCCGATGCAAACACTACGTGGAATGAATTATTAAAAAAGGCAAAAGAATTACAGGCTGAGATGAGTGCCAGGCAAAAGGAAAATAATACTTCAGATGAAAATCATTGGCTTGAAATAATGCAAGCCGCCTTAACAAAAGCAATTCATCAAGCAGGCGAATTAATTACAACATCTGAGAAACTTGCTCAGCAATGCAATGCGTTAGCCGACATGGAATGGGATTTTTTGTATGATAAATCAAGCCACCTTTTTTCCATTGGCTACAATGTACAGGAACACCATATAGATACCAGCTATTATGATCTCCTCGCTTCCGAAATAAGGCTATGCATCTTTGTCTGCATTGCGCAAGGAAAACTTGCGGAAGACAGTTGGTTTGCATTAGGACGCTTGCTAACCAGTATGGATGGAAATCCAATTCTTCTTTCGTGGAGTGGTTCCATGTTCGAATATCTTATGCCGCTGATGGTAATGCCGACATACGAAAACACACTTATTGATCAGACTTATAAAACCGCAGTGCATTGCCAGATCACATATGGGAAAAGGACAGGGTTGCCCTGGGGAATTTCTGAATCGGGTTACAATACGATCAATACCAGTTCCAACTATCAATACCGTGCATTTGGCGTTCCTGGGCTTGGGTTGAAACGCGGACTTGCAGAAGACACAGTAATTGCGCCTTATGCATCTGTGATGGCGCTGATGGTAGCGCCTGAAAAAGCTTGTGAGAACCTGGAAATACTTTACAAAAAAGGATTACAGGGAAGATATGGATTTTATGAAGCGATAGATTATACACCCTCCCGTTTACAACGTGGGCAAACCACCGCTATTGTCTATTCTTTCATGGCGCATCACCATGGGATGAGCTTATTATCATTAGCCTACCTCCTTCAGGATAAACCGATGCAAAAACTGTTTGAATCGGAACCACAGTTTAAGGCAACACTTTTATTATTACAGGAAAGGATTCCAAAAGCAACTTCCTTTTTTGCTCACACTACAGATATAGCGGATCTTAATTATATCGCAAGCGGCCAGGAAACAAGAATACTCAATACACCATACACATCAATACCTGAAGTACAATTATTATCCAATGGAAAGTATCATTTGATGATAAGTAATGCAGGCGGTGGATACAGCCGCTGGAAAGACCTTGCTGTCACCCGCTGGCACGAAGATGTTACCTGCGATAACCGGGGTACATTTTGTTATATCCACGATTTGGAAAGTGACACCTATTGGTCTAATACCCATCAGCCCACACTTAAAAAAACAGAAAAATATGAAGTAGCCTTTTCACAAGGCCGTGTAGATTTTCATATCACACAAAATGAAATAGATGTTCACACAGAAATTGTCGTTTCGCCTGAAGACGATATAGAGATGCGCAGATTACACGTGACAAACAGTTCCGGTATCCGCAAAACACTTGAGTTTACCAGTTATGC
>JBKJPR010000168.1:0-4336 GCA_046594275.1 Sediminibacterium sp. | reverse complement strand
TGAATGGTGAGTGGTGAATGGTGAATGGTGAATGGTGAGTGGTGAGTGGTGAATGGTGAATGGTGAGTGGTGAGTGGTGAATGGTGAATGGTGAATGGTGAGTGGTGAGTGGTGAGCACATACTTAATAGCTGCAACTTACTTTCAGGTCAAGGCACGCACTAGCGACTACTAACAATTCTTTTTTCAAACTCCAGACTCCAAACTCCAGACTCCAAACTCCAAACCCCAAACCATCCCCCTCCCATGCCACACTACCATACCCTCGGCTCCATCCCTCACAAACGCCATACGCAATTTCGCCAGCCGGATGGTAGTTTGTATTCGGAACAATTGTTCTCAACGGAGGGATTCAGTAACGATTATTCACTACTCTACCATATACATCCGCCCACACAGATTACGCATACGGATGATCCGGTAAATGTAATGCCCAAAGTGGCAGAAGAAAAAATGCTGAAACACCGGAGCCTCGAAGGGTTTAATATTAAGCCTGAGAAAGATTTCCTGCATAGCCGGAAAGCAGTTTTGGTGAATAATGATTGCCATATTGTGCTGGCCGCACCACAGCAAAGCATGCGAAGTTATTTTTATAAAAATGCCGATGCCGATGAACTGATCTTTGTACACGAGGGCAGCGGTACACTCACTTCACAATATGGTGCATTGCCATTTGGTTATGGAGATTACCTGGTTATTCCACGAGGTACCATTTACCAGATCCATTTCAATGATGCTGATAACCGGTTATTTATTGTAGAAAGTTTCAGCCCTGTCCGTTACCCCAAAAAATATCTAAGTAAGTACGGGCAGTTACTGGAGAATTCGCCTTATTGCGAAAGGGATATCCGCAGGCCCCAGCAATTAGAAACCATTGACAAGGAGGGAGATTTCCTGATCAAAACAAAAAAGAAAGGCATTTTATACGGCCTGCATTATGCTAATCACCCATTTGATGTGGTGGGTTGGGATGGTTGTTGTTATCCCTATGCTTTCAGTATCCATGATTTTGAACCGATTACGGGCCGGGTGCACCAGCCGCCACCTGTACACCAGACCTTTGAAGCCCATAATTTTGTGGTCTGCAGTTTTTGTCCGCGTTTATACGATTATCATCCCGATGCCATACCGGCGCCGTATAACCACAGTAATATCGATAGTGATGAAGTGCTGTATTATGTGGCCGGCGATTTCATGAGCCGCAAGAATGTTACCAGGGGAATGATTACCCTTCATCCCGCAGGTATACCGCATGGGCCTCATCCGGGGGCTGTTGAAAAAAGTATCGGTAAAAAAGAAACCCAGGAACTGGCGGTGATGGTAGACACGTTTCATCCACTACAGTTAACAGAAGAGGCTTTGCAGATAGAGAACCCGGGGTATACGATGAGTTGGGCGGAGTAGGGAGTGGTGAGTGGTGAATGGTGAATGGTGAGTGGTGAGTTGTCAATAGTCAAGGCCATGGATGTATCATTACATTGGTATTCGACCATGGTTCATGGACATTTTTTTTCTTTCCCAAAAAATAACTAACTTATCGCCACTAAAAATTATTGCCATATGATCAAATTCAGCGAGATTAAAATCGGAGACTATGTAAGAGCAGAATATGAAGGAAAAACCTGGGAAGGAGAAGTGACCCGGTTGAACGGGGATGAAAAACAGGTGGAAGTAAAAACAGAGGTACAGACCTTTTGGTTTGAGACCGACAAGTTGCATCCTATCGTATTAAATGAAGACGTTCTGCTTAAGCTGGGTTTCCAGAAACGCGTTAATGATGACGGGTCAGTAAAATATATGAAAGGATCGTTCCGCATTGTAACACCGGTTGCCGATGATTTTTCACGGATGGAAATGTGGTACCGCGAAGACCGCCGCCATAATCCTAATGTACACCATGTTCACCAGTTGCAGAACCAGTACCTCGACATGACCAAGATACATCTCACTGACGATCCCATGTAAATAACAATATCGATGTTGGTGATAACACCAACATGACGCAGATGTCCTGTCGATGTTCGCCGATGTTGGTGTTATGACCAACATGACGCCGATGTTTGCCGGTACTGATGATGTTGTTGTTATGACCAACATCACTTGTTTCGCCGATGTTGGTGTTATCACTAACATGACGCCGATGTTGGTGTTATCACCAACATCACCTTTCTTACAGTCATAGTTACCGGCGATAACACCGGCAACTGCAAATAAATTCTGCTCCCGCATGAAACGTTTTGTCATATTTATTTTTTCTATGATGGTTAGCCGCTTACTGCACGCCCAGCAGTTTGGTGGAAATCCTTCTTCCACAAAATGGCAGCAGGTGAATACGGATACGGTGCGTGTCATTTTCCCTGCAGGTCTTGATGCGAAAGCCCGCCGCATTGTTACGGTGGTGCATGCACTGCAGAAAAATAATGCACATAGTATAGGGGATAAGATCCGAAAAATAAATATCGTATTACAGAGCCAAACTTTACTATCCAATGCGTATGTGGGTCTTGCACCATACCGGAGTGAGTTCTACCTCACACCACCGCAGCATCCGTTCGAACTGGGCGCAGTGAGCTGGGCAGATAACCTGGCAGTGCATGAATTCAGGCATGTACAGCAATACAGTAATTTCAACAAAGGCCTTTCAAAATTTGCTTCCCTTATTTTTGGGGAGCAGGGGCAGGCCCTTGCCAATGCCGCCTCTATTCCCGACTGGTTCTTTGAAGGGGATGCCGTATTTACTGAAACCCAATTGACAAAACAGGGCAGGGGCGCATTGCCATTGTTCCTTAGCAGTTATCAGAGTTTATTTAATGCCAACCGGCAATATTCTTACCAGAAAATGCGGAATGGTTCTTTCCGTCAGTATGTACCTGACCATTATGACCTGGGGTATTTACTGGTGGCATACGGAAGGAAAAAGTATGGTGATGATATCTGGCGAAAAGTGACCGATAATGCGGCCAGGTTCCAACCTTTACTGTATCCTTTCCAGGGTGCCGTAAAAAAACATACCGGAATACCCTTCGCGCAATTTGTTTCAGGTGCGATGGCGTATTACCAACAGCAGTGGCAGGGATCTGCAGGCGAAAAACCGGATTGGATAACCCCGGCAGAGAAGAACAATGTTGTTAATTATAAATATCCTTATCCCACAGCCGATGGTTCATTGATCGTTTTAAAAAACAGTTATCGTTCGATACCTGCTTTTTATAAAGTGTATCCCGATAAACACGAAGAAAAGATAGCGGTCCGCGATACTGCAGTGGATGATTATTTTTCTTACAATAACGGAAAGATCGTGTATGCTGCTTTACACCCGGATGCCCGATGGGGGAACCGTGATTTCAATGATCTCAAAGTATTGGATATTCAAACAGGAGTGGAACAAAAGATAGTTACCCGTTCTACCTATTTTTCACCGGATATTTCCCATGATGGTAATCGGATCATTGCCATAGAAATGAATCCCGTGGTTGATTCAAGGATCATAATCATGAATACTTCCGGGAAGGTGCTGGACTCTGTATCTAAAAAAGATATTGTTTTTTCCAATCCAAAATTTTCGACAGATAATCAACACTATTTTGTTACAGCGAGAAAGCCGGATGGAGCAATGGCCTTATTAAAGTATAGTATGTCGGGCATCCGTTCTGAAGAAACGATACTTCCGTTTGTGAACCGGCTAATCGGTTTTTTACAGGTACAGGGCGATACAATATTATTTACAATGACCCATAAAGGAAGGGACGAAATATGGGCGGTTATTGATGGTACAAAACAAAAAGGAACCTACCGGCTCGCCTCTTATTCAACGGGATTATACCAAGCTGCTTTATTGCCCGGTGGGAAATTGGTGGGTTCAGCTTTTACCGCAGATGGCTACCGCCTGGGTTTGTTTCAATCCCAATGGGAAAAAAGAGACAGCAAAGATGTACTGACAGACTTGTATGTAGGGGATCTGTATCATCAAAAGGATCATCTACTGCTGAATGAATTGCCTGTTCCGCAATACAACGTAAGTAAGTATTCTAAATCCTTCCGCCTGCTCAATCTGCATAGTTACCGACCTAATTATGAGCCGCCCGAGTATTCATTCACCCTGTACGGCGAGAATGTCTTGAATACCCTGCGCACCGAAATCGCGTATACTTATAATGAAAATGAAGGCAGTCATAAGATCGGGTATAACGGTATTTTTGGCGGCGCCTATCTTCAACCTTTATTTGGTGTAAGCCATACCTGGCAAAGAACTGGTGCTTTTCGTAACGATACCCTTGTGAACTGGAATGAACTGATTGGCTATGCAGGATTACAATTGCCACTGAACCTGTCTGGGG
>JBKJPR010000271.1:0-4554 GCA_046594275.1 Sediminibacterium sp. | reverse complement strand
CTGGTAGCGGGATGTACGCCGTGTTCAATAGCATATTGTTCTGCGGGCAGTCCGAATGCATCGTATCCCATGGGGTGTAAAACATTAAAACCTTTTAGTCTCTTAAAACGGCTGTAGATATCCGAAGCGATGTATCCCAGCGGGTGGCCCACATGCAGTCCGGCACCACTCGGATAAGGAAACATGTCCAGCACATAATATTTAGGCTTGCTGCTTTCATTACTTACCCTGTATGCCCCGGATGCTTTCCACTGATCCTGCCATTTTTTTTCTATTGCCCTGAAATTATATTCCATCTTTACCCCCATGCCCCTGGGAGGGGTTTTTTATTTTGATTAATTAAATTATGGTTTTTTTGCGCGCCTGTCTGCCATCAGACTGGCTAGCGTGAAAATTACTGCTGCTACTCTGGGATTGATGAAAATTTCCCTTCTCAAAATTCCAAAATTTCCCAATTTACAAATCCTAACACTTCTTTAACCCAATTACGCCCGGAATACTATATTTTCAAAAGCAAATTGATCGTTAGAGTGGCTGCAAATGTAAGTGTTTAGCCTTCAAAACCGTACATTTGCCTCACCCCTGCCCTTCTCCACTTCGTGGAGAAGGGTAAGAATATCTAAATTTTTTTCAGTATGGCAGTTATAGGAAAAGCATCACTCAAGCGCAGTAAGCCCAGTTATGTTTATAGTGTGGTAGGGGTGGCGCTGGTCTTATTGATACTGGGTATAATGGGCTGGTTCTTTTTAAACATAAGTTCAGTGGGCAACGCTTTCAAGGAAGATATCCGGATGAGCGCTTACCTGCGTACACTGAATAAGGATACCATCGGCCAGATACAGCAATTTATTGCCACTAAGCCTTATGCCAAGAATGTTACTTATGTAGATAAGAATTCGGCCAGGCAGATATGGAACAAAGAGAATAATGAGGATTGGGCCAAAATACTGGATGTGAATCCGCTGCCGGAGAGTATTGATTTTTATGCCAAGGCAGATTATGTGAACACAGACAGCCTGAAAAAAATATCTGATGATCTGATGGGCGCTTACAGGAACCAGATCACCGACCTGCAATACCCGAAAAGCCTGGTGACCAACCTGAATGAACGTGCCTCCAAAATCGGGTTAATATTTCTGGTTATAGCTATAATACTCTGTGTAATTGTGATTTTCAGTATCGATAATACCATACGACTGGCTATGTTCAGCAACCGGTTCCTGATCAAGACCATGCAGATGGTGGGCGCCACGCGCAGCTTTATTACCCGGCCACTGAACATCCGCGCGGTGATCAATGGGTTGACCAGTTCCCTTATCTCAATTGCCTTATTATTTACGCTGATCGGATGGGCCGAGAACCAGTTCCCCCAGTTAAGAGCCATTCGTGATACCAAACTCACGCTGATCTTATTCGGTGGACTGATCCTGCTGGGCGTAGGCATTTCTGTGTACAGCACCCACAGGAGTGTGTTGAAGTATTTGAAAATGAAACTTGATGAACTGTATTAAAGTTTGGAGTTTGGAGTTTGGGGTTTGGGGTTAAAAAAAACTCCAAACTCCAAACTGATTTAAATTTTTACCACTATAAAAACCCTACTAACATGATCGAGAAAAAAACAGTTGCTTACGCGCCTTTATTTACGAAAGACAATTTTACCTGGATGCTGATTGGTGGGGCTATTATTGGGCTGGGTATGTTTCTGATGAGTGGTGGCAAAAGCAACGATCCCAATGTATTTGATACCAAAGAGGTTTATAGCACCACCCGCATCACCATCGCACCCATTATTATTGTACTAGGACTCATCGTTGAAATCTATGCAATTTTTAGAAAGCCTAAGGTGGCGTAGGGGTCAGTCTGGAGTTAGGAGTTAGAAGTCTGGAGTTTTTATCATACTTATCATTTTAGCGGTGTGTTCACCGCTATTTTTTATATGATCCAACAGGCAAATACCTACATTTATGTATTATCTTCAAATGCCATCAAGTAGAACTCCTAACTCCAAACTAACATGACCCTTTTCGAAGCCATTGTGATCGCCATCGTAGAAGGCGTAACCGAATTCCTGCCCATCTCTTCTACCGGCCATATGATTATAACCAGTTCTATTCTGGGTATTGCCAAGGATGATTTTACCAAGCTTTTTGAAATAGCCATACAGTTGGGGGCCATACTCTCTGTGGTGGTATTATATTGGAAGAAATTCTTTGCGCTTAACCGGTTAAATTTTTATGTGAAGCTGATGGTTGCGGTGATACCCGCTTTGGTATTAGGCGCTGTGTTCTCTAAAAAAATAGATGCCTTACTGGAGAGCCCATTGACTGTTTCTATTACCATGCTGGTAGGTGGGGTGATCCTTTTGTTCATTGATTCGCTTTTTAAACAGCCTACTGTTGAGAAGGAGGAGAATATCAGTTTGTCAAAAGCATTTATCATTGGTATCTGGCAATGCCTGGCCATGATTCCCGGCACCAGCCGGAGCGCGGCCAGCATCATCGGCGGTATGCAACAGAAACTTACACGTAACCTGGCTGCTGAATTCTCATTCTTCCTGGCAGTGCCCACCATGGCAGCGGCAACAGGATACAAATTGCTCAAAGCATGGAAAGAAAACCCTGAACTGTTACAGAATAAAGACAACCTCATCGCTTTAGCGGTTGGTAATATGGTAGCTTTTGTAGTGGCGATGCTCGCTATTAAATTCTTCATAGGCTTTTTGCAAAAACATGGCTTCCGGTTGTTTGGGTGGTACCGGGTGATTGTGGGAAGTGTTCTATTGGCGCTTGTGCTCACAGGTTATCTGAAATAAATCTCTGCACTGACTCTGCGCTCTTTGCGGCTCTGCGGTTGGATGTGACTCTAATTTACCGCAGAGCCGCGGAGAAGCAGAGGTTTCGCAGAGAAATAATTAGTAATTTGATACAACAAACCAAAACGGCTAACATGCAAACCGCTCCCAAAAAAGTAATCAATGGCTGGGCCATGTACGACTGGGCCAACAGCGTATACAACCTGGTCATAACTTCCACCATTTTCCCCGCCTATTACGAAGCAGTTACCGGAGATGGCAATGATGCTACGTCTCATGATACCGTATATTTATTCGGTCGGGAGTTTGTAAACACTTCGTTATATAACTATGCTTTGGGTATCGCTTTTTTAATTGTGGCCATTATTTCACCATTGCTGTCTTCTATTGCAGATTATAAGGGCAACAAGAAAAAATTTCTTTTCTTTTTCTGTACCATAGGCAGTATTGCCTGCAGCGCCATGTTCTTTTTTGATAAAACCAACCTTGGGTATGGGCTGCTCTGCCTGGTTATTGCCTGTGTGGGTTTCTGGGGCAGCCTGGTGTTTTATAATTCTTACCTGCCGGAGATCGCGGCTCCTGCGGATCAGGATAAAGTAAGCGCCAAAGGCTTTGCCATGGGTTATATTGGCAGTGTAATTCTGCAGATCATTTGTTTTGTATTTGTATTGATGCCCGATACATTTGGTATCACTACCGGCAAAGCTTCGCAGATTTCTTTTTTACTGGTCGGCATCTGGTGGTGGGGCTTTGGTCAATTTTCTTTAAGCCGCTTACCAAAAAGCATCCCCCTTGCACAAACCAGCGACAGAGGCAATGTGTTTACAGGTGGCTACAAGGAATTGAGTAAAGTATGGAACCAGTTGCAGCAATTACCCATATTAAAAAAATATTTAGGCGCTTTCTTCTTTTATAATATGGGTGTGCAAACTGTTATGCTTGCCGCTACTTTATATGGGAAAAGCGAACTGAATATACCTACTACCAACCTGATCATTGCCATTCTCATTATCCAACTGGTTGCCATACCCGGAGCTTACCTGATGGCGAAGCTCTCTGAAAAAATTGGCAACTTTAAAGCGCTGATGGTTACTGTTGCGCTCTGGATCGTATTGTGCATCATCGGCTACCTGTTACCAAGAGATGGTATTTATGAATTCTATTCATTGGCAGTACTCGTCGGATTTGTGATGGGCGGCATCCAATCCCTCAGCCGCAGCACGTATGCCAAACTGATGCCCGAAACAAAAGATACCACTTCTTTCTTCAGTTTTTATGATGTTACGGAAAAAATCGCCATTGTAATAGGCATGTTCAGTTTCGGGTATATCACTGAACTCACCGGCTCACAAAGAAATTCTGTACTGGCGCTGGTGGTTTTCTTTGCGGTTGGGCTGGTACTGCTGATATTTGCATCTGCCAGCCAGAAAAAAGCAGAACGGGCATCCTGAATAATGAAACTCTACACAATTAATACCGGCTACTTTAAATTAGATGGTGGCGCCATGTTTGGCGTGGTTCCCAAAAGCATGTGGAACAAGCTGAACCCTGCTGATGAGAATAATATGTGTCCCTGGGCACTACGTTGTTTACTTATCGAAGATGGTAACCGGTTGATCCTGGTGGATAATGGTATGGGTAACAAACAGGATGCAAAATTCTTCGGCCACTATTATTTGCATGGAGAAGATACCCTGGACTCTTCCCTTGCCAAACATGGTTTTGGGAAAGACGATATTACC
>JBKJPR010000485.1:0-2632 GCA_046594275.1 Sediminibacterium sp. | reverse complement strand
GGCAAAAACCAAAGAATGGGTCTTTGCCATAAAAGATAATGGCATCGGTATAGATAACCTGTTCTATAATAAACTTTTTATCATTTTCCAGCGGCTGCACAATAAAGATGAATATTCAGGCACTGGTATTGGCCTTGCACAATGCAAGAAAATTGTGGACCTGCATGGGGGAAGAATCTGGGTTGAATCGGAACTGGAAAAAGGAAGTACTTTTTATTTCACCATACCAAAACAATAATTATGACTAAGAAGCTGGATTGTATTCTCCTGGTTGATGATGATAATGAAGACAATCATTATCACCAGATCGTACTTAATGAAATGAATATTGCAGACCATATTGAGGTAGCCACCAATGGCATAGAGGCATTGGATTTTCTTACGAATAAACAATACCCGCCACCCGACCTTATCTTTTTAGACATCAATATGCCAAAAATGAACGGGTGGGAGTTCCTGGAAGCCTATGAGAAATTGACGGAGATAAAAAAGGCAAAAATAATTATTGCTATGCTTACTACTTCTTCCAATCCGAACGAAAAAGAGAAATCAGCGCAATTTCCCGAAATCACGGGATTTAATTCAAAGCCACTCACCGAAGAAATGGTTAACGGAATTTTAAGAAAGTATTACCCAGACCTTGTTACAAAACCTAACCCGGAATTGTAAATTAATAGCCGGCGTGTAGTGATCTTACAACAGTGTCCCTATTCTATGAAAATGAAATTGGTATTCTAAATGAACTTTATTTTTCTATCTACCTATGTGTTAAAAGAAATAAACACATAGATACATAGGTATATTTAAGTACACAATAGATTTTGTTGTAACTTTTATATATATATCACAATGCGTTAAAAGTCAGGTACTAAAGAACGGCATGATTTTTTATTATAACTTTTAATGGAAGCGTTATGTTTCCTTTAATTGTTAAAAAATGAGTAATTCGAATATCAAAACTGATGAAAAAGAACGGATCAAGGCATTATACAGGTACAACCTGTTAGATACGCCCCCTGATGGTTCGTTTGATAAAATGACAAAACTGGCAACGCGGATTTTCAACCTTCCCATTGCGATCATTACACTTGTGGATACTGACAGGATCTGGTTCAAGTCTAAATACGGCCTGGATGCAACACAAATCGGGAGGGATCCGGGTTTGTGTGCTTCGGCCATATTATCGGATGAGGTTTACCTCGTAGAGGATGCAACCATAGATCCCAGAACCATTGCAAACCCGTTAGTGGCCGGAAATTTTGGCTTGCAGTTTTATGCAGCCGCACCTTTACTCACATTTGATGGTTATAGCCTGGGCACTTTCTGTGTTATTGATAGAAAGAAGCGGTTCTTTAGCACAGAACAGAAAGAATCACTTAAATTGTTCGCAGAAGTGGTTATGGAAAATATTGAACTGCGACTCAAGGCGCACAATTCTCTCAATGAAATGCAACGTAAACTTGACCGATACGAAGAAATGTCGTTAGATAAGGTTGGCTGAGGATTTTATTTGAACTTTGTTTTTCTCTGTCTGCCTGCTATATAAATTCTCCTGGAAACATTCTGTGATACTACCTGCCGTTTTTTTTTGAACCACAGAAACACAACGGCACAGCGAAACACGGAGGAAGAAATAATTGCGCTTCTACAATAAGTTATTATAAGAGATACCTATCTCCTTTGTAGGATACTCTGTGACCCTCCCTGTCGCTGTGCCGTTGTGGTTATTTTTTTAAACCACAGAAACACAACGACACAGCGAAACACGGAGGAAGAAATAATTGCGCTTCTACAATAAGTTATTATAAGAGCTACCTATCTCCTTTGTAGGATACTCTGTGACCCACCCTGTCGCTGTGCCGTTGTGGTTATTTTTTTGAACCACAGAAACACAACGACACAGAGAAACACGGAGGAAGAAATAATTGCGCTTCTACAATAAGTTATTATAAGAGATACCTATCTCCTTTGTAGGATACTCTGTGACTCTCCCTGTCGCTGTGCCGTTGTGGTTATTTTTTTAAACCACAGAAGCACAACGACACAGAGGGAAGAAGTAATATCACTTCTCCGCTAAGTTATTATATGCGAAACATTACTTCTTATCTGGATATTCATTTCCGTATTTGCTGCAATTGATTAATATCTGTTCGGAGCTTACCTAAGCTATCCAGTATTTCTCTGTTTTGCTGCCGTAAGCTATCAATCATTTCTTTCTGAAGATCCAGTTGTATAGACATCCTGCCTTCAGCCGAGGACTCTCTTCCGCAGGCGCTGGCTATCATAATAGAAATACATGCAATCAATACATTTTGCCACAGAAGGTTTAGTTTTATAGGTTTCACATTTATTGGTTTTATTTTGTTAGTGAAATTTTTTTGTTGCAATTTAAGAGGCAGGTATTAACCGCATCCTGTAAGCATTCATGGCGGTGATACCCAGTTTTTTTATTAAACTGTTGTTTACCAGTATACCCACTGGCGCACCAATTAAAGGTACTAACTGTGCCATTTTTGCAAGGTCAATATAATCCCTGTATTCCTGCTGAAAGGTTCTCCAGTCGAACTGGTGAATATCTTCGGGTAGATCTTTCGCTTTCGTATCCCAGTCTGTCATTTTCAGATAAACGGTC
>JBKJPR010000253.1:0-3039 GCA_046594275.1 Sediminibacterium sp. | reverse complement strand
GGATGGTTAAAGAAGGCCCTTGAATTGGAGCGTGATGGTCTTGCAGGAAACCTGGGGGAGATTAGTATTTGGTTATCAAAAACCAACAATGCGTGGCTGAATAAGGAGGGGAAAGGTGCGTATGGCTGGGAGGAATTGCCTTACTGGTTAAAAGGCTATGCCAATATAGGATATATGCTGAAAGATCAGAAAATGATTACCGAAGCAAAATTCTGGATTGATGCCGTGTTAAACAACCAAAGAGATAACGGCGATTTTGGTCCTGCAGTGTATCGAAAAGGGAACCGTGACCTTTGGACGAATATGCCCATGTTATGGTGCCTGCAGTCTTATTATGAATATTCCGGGGATCCACGTGTTATTCCATTTATGACCAACTATTTTAAATTTGAACTTTCGGTACCGGATAGTAATTTTTTGAAAGATTATTGGGAGAATAGCCGGGGAGGGGATAACCTCACGAGTGTATATTGGCTCTTTAACCGCACCGGTGATGCGTGGTTACTTGATTTAGCCAAAAAGATTGATAGGAATACCGCTAACTGGCGGCAGGCTAAGACTTTACCCAACTGGCACAATGTAAATATTGCCCAATGCTTCAGAGAGCCCGCTACTTTTTACCTGCAAAGTCACGATTCAAAAGATCTCGATGCCACCTATAATAATTTTAGGTTGGTACGTGCACTTTACGGGCAGGTACCTGGCGGAATGTTTGGGAGCGATGAGAATGCACGTAAGGGATATTATGACCCCCGGCAAGCAGTTGAAACCTGTGGTATGGTTGAGCAAATGACATCCGACCAAATGTTATTAGGAATTACAGGTGATCGCTTCTGGGCCGATAACTGTGAAGATGTTGGATTTAACACGTTTTCAGCGGCTTTTATGCCGGATTATAAATCATTGCGATACCTCACAGCGCCTAATATGGTGGTAAGTGACAGTAAGAACCATCACCCTGGCATTAGTAATGAGGGCCCATTTTTAATCATGAATCCTTTCAGCAGCCGATGCTGCCAGCATAACCATACGGCAGGATGGGTATATTATGCGGAAAGCAGCTGGATGGCCACGCCTGATAATGGCTTGGTTGCGCAACTGTATACAGAAGGTAGCGTAAAAGCAAAAGTGGGGAAAGGCGAAGAGGTAAGCGTGCATGAAACCACGCATTATCCATTTGATGATCAAATCAACTTTACGATTCATACTCAAAAGGCAGTAAGTTTCCCGCTTTATCTCCGTATACCCGAATGGTGTAAGAAGGCTGTTGTAAAAGTAAATGACCGGGTTATTTCTATACATACAGATACCGGGAATTATATTCGATTGATGACCCGCTGGAAGAACGGGGATAAAATTTCATTACAGCTTCCTATGGATTTAAAAGTTCGTCAATGGGATGACAATAAAAATAGTGTGAGTGTTAATTATGGGCCGCTTACCTATTCATTAAAAATTGATGAGCAGTATGTGCAAAAGGATAGCAAGGCAACCGCTATTGGTGATTCGCGCTGGCAACCAGAAGCGGACCCTCAAAAATGGCCATCTTTTGAAATTTATCCGGGCACTGCATGGAACTATGGCTTGCTGATTGATGAAAAACATCCAGAAAATTCTATCGATATCATGCGCCATGCCTGGCCAAAAGACGATAACCCTTTTACAAATAGTAATGCACCTATTTCGTTAAAAGTAAAGGGCAAAAAGATTACGGAGTGGATAATAGACCAATACGGGCTTTGTGGAACATTGCCGCAAAGCCCTGTTAAAAGTGATCAGCCTGTAGCTGAATTAACACTTGTTCCAATGGGCGGGGCCAGATTAAGAATAGCTGCTTTTCCGATGGTCGAAAAAAATAATAAATAATGGCAGTAAAATAAAATGTTAATGAAAACGAAAAAAATTATTCTGGGTATACTGGCTGTGCTTCCTTATGTAGGATTGCATGCGCAAAGCTTTAGGGCGCCTGCTTATCCCCTGATTACGCATGATCCTTATTTCAGTATATGGTCAACAACTGATAAGCTTACTGCCTCACCAACCAAACACTGGACGGGCGAAGATCAATCTCTGCAGGGCTTAATAAAAGTAGACGGAAAAGTATTTCGCCTTATGGGACAGGAGAATAAGCATTACCAGACGATAGTTCCAGCAAGTGATGAACAGAAGTATTTTGCAAAATATTCTTTTACAGAACCGGCAGCCGGATGGTATAATGAGGCGTTTAATGATGGGAACTGGCCATCTGGTTATGCACCTTTTACGACCCGTAAAAATATAGCGGGAACTTTGTGGGATCGAAAGGATAAGGATATCTGGGTAAGAAGAGAATTCTTTCTTGATAAAACCGATTTTAATAATCTCCATCTCCGGATTAATTATGATGATGATGCAGAAGTATACATCAACGGGGAAGAAATTTTTAATGCAAAAGGAGTGACCCGCAATTACCGCTATGCTTCTGTTGAAGAAAGAGTCAGGCAAAAATTGAAGCAGGGGAAGAATGTAATGGCCATACACGTTAAGAATACAGGAGGTGCTGCATTTCTTGATGCAGGGCTTAGTAGCGAAAAGACTGCAAAAGTCAATTCTGATATTGCTGTTGCAAAACAAAAAACAGTTTCTGTTACTGCAACACAAACCATTTATTCATTTGCCTGTGGACCCGTAGATGCAACGCTTACATTTACTTCTCCCTTGTTTGCACAGAATCTCGAAATGGTGTCAAGACCTGTTTCTTATATTACTTATGCAGTTCAATCAAATGATGGCGCTACGCATGCGGTGGAAGTATACCTCGGAACTTCTACGGCAATTGCGGTCAATAATCCCCACCAGGATATTAGAGCCGAAAAATATGTTTCAGGAAACCTGTCTATCCTTAAAGCCGGAACTAATGAGCAACCTGTTCTCCAAAAGAAAGGAGATGATCTGCGTATCGACTGGGGCTATATGTATGTTGCTGCAACTTTTTCACCCGCACTGAAACAATCGATCACAGAATCAGAGGATGCACTGGAATGGTTTACAGCCAATAAA
>JBKJPR010000114.1:0-2770 GCA_046594275.1 Sediminibacterium sp. | reverse complement strand
CTAAAATATTAAATGCGCTGAACCGTTTTGACGAAGCCGATCGCGCCATACAAAAATTAGTATTCCTCAACAGTAATAATACAGAAGCCAAAGAAATGGCCAACCGTTTCAGGGAAGCCAAAAATAAACCTACGGTAAAAGCAGGCGACTCAGCGTCAGCCGTTGTACAAAAAGCGGATGGTGATACCACCTCTTCAGATGGCTTACTGGCCACTGCAAGAAAAGCGGCTTTTGATAATAAGAATTATGCGCAGGCAAAGAATTATTTATACCGGGCCCTTCACATTAGTCCGCGTTATGCAGATATCAAGGTATTTCTAGGAAGGATTCATACCTGGACAAGTAACTATGACAGCGCCCGGTTTTATTTTACGGAGGTGCTTACGGCCAATCCCGGATATGAAGATGCGGCCGTTGCTTTCAGTGATATGGAATACTGGAACAACAATAACCCGGTGGCTCTGGGCATTACGGATTCCGCCCTGGTATACCATCCTTCATCAGAAGAACTGCTTGTACGAAAAGCAAAGATATTAAGCAGTATGCGCAGGTATGCAGAGGCGGATGTTGTTGTACAGCAAGCGCTTCGGATAAATAAAAACAACAGTGGCGCGCGTTTATTAGCTGACCGGATAAAGGAACTTTCTACTAAAAATAAGATCGGACTCAGCTATAGTTATGTATACTTCGATAAGCAGTTCAGTGACCCCTGGCAACTGGCCAGTTTTGATTACACCCGCAGAACCAGTATCGGTTCCGTCACAGGGCGCGTTAATTATGCCAACCGTTTTACAAAGAACGGGATACAATATGAACTGGAAGGATATCCCCGGTTCTCGAAAACTTTTTATAGCTATATAAGCGCGGGGTATTCAGATAACGTTGGCGTGTTCCCGAAATGGCGTGGTGGCTTTTCATTGTACATCAACCTGCCAAAGAGTTATGAAGCTGAATTTGGTTTTCGTTACCTGAAATTTTCGGACGATCCAACCTGGATCTATACTGGCTATCTGGGCAAGTATTACAAAAGCTGGCTTTTTGGAGCCCGCACCTATATTACCCCGGGAAATTTTAACACTGTGTCTACCTCTTATACCATTTCTGCCCGGTATTATTACGGCAGCGCTGATGATGTTTTGGGCATTAATGCAGGGTATGGCATTTCTCCTGATGACCGGTTAAATTCTATACAGATCGACAGTAAAGTAAGGCTCGTGTCGTATAAAGCAGGCATTAGTTTTAAAAAGAAAGTTTCAAAATTCACAGTGATTAGTGTGGATGGAAGCTGGGTTAACCAGGAATATCTTCCGCAAACAAAAGGCAATCAATATCAATTTGGACTAGGATGGCTATATCGCTTTTAGCACAAAAAAGAACCACACGTATTTTAAAGCTATTGCTTTTTGCAATATTGTTGTTGCCATTGTGGATGCTGCTTGCATGGTATTTTGGCAGCAAAAGAAAACTGGTAATTGCAATTGTAGACAAAACAGTACTAAATACCAGGGGGCAGGAACATATTTCCCTGGACTGGATATTAAACCAGGAAAAATTCACAAAGAACAATAACGAGCTATATAAAAAGGGGCAGGATTACTATGGTTTTTTCCCGGGGGAGAATGAAAAATTTGAACTCAGGGGATTAGAACGCTTCAGCACAACGCAGTTGCAACAATTAAGCGCTGATGTGGATGCGGCTTATCTTACAGACACTTACGGCATATTCCGTAATGAATGGTACAAAACGGGAGATGCCAAAGAACGATCAGGTATCGTATATGGTGGAATGAGCATTCAGGATATTTCTCTTTTAAAATTGCTTCGGGCAAAACATAAGCTGATCATAACAGAATTCAATTGCCTGGGGTCACCCACCTTGCCAAATGTGCGTACGGAATTTGAAAATCTGTTCGGCGTAAAATGGACCGGCTGGGTTGGCCGTTATTTCGATTCTTTTGATACGGCCCGGAACAAAGAATTACCTCACTGGCTAGTCAATAATTATAAGCTCCGGCACAATGGTGACTGGCCATTTAAAAAAAGCGGCATCGCCTTTGTACATTCAGATGAGCGCATTGTGATACTTGAAAACAAAACACATTTGAGCAATGCACTGCCACATATTTATGCTTCAGCGGAAGGCAAGGAACATTATGGCATGGCGGAAAAGATGAAGTATTCTTTCTGGTTTGATGTGATAGAGGCAAACATGGCAATCAACCATGTGATTTCTACCTATGAGATCGGCGCGAATGAAAAAGGAAAAGAGGAATTAAAACGGAATAATATCCCCACATCCTTTCCTGCTATTATCGCACACATCAATAAGGACTATCGCTTCTTTTATTTTGCCGGTGATTTTTGCGATAACCCCGTGGAAATGGGTTCTTCCTATTTCAAAAAGATCCGTCTACTGAAGTGGTTCATGTATAATACCAGCGACCCCCTGGAACGAAAAAGTTTTTTCTGGGAACTTTACCGCCCCTTAGTAACCACGATCCTTAATGATTATTACAACTCCCTTAGCCGACCTTAGACCATTTTTTAAAAAAGGTAAAGTCTTACTCTGTGAAATTCCGTGACCACTGTTGTTCTGTGTTGGGAAAAACACCATTTAATAATTAATACCCAATAGACTTTAAAGTTATCCTAATGCTATGTGAGCGGTGGAGGGCGAATAGTCAATTTGGGTAGTCAGAAGTCAGTACTTACTACTCACAATTAAAGTGTGGTTTTAAAGTCTAACGGGTATTATTTCTCTCTACGGGTT
>JBKJPR010000036.1:0-3653 GCA_046594275.1 Sediminibacterium sp. | reverse complement strand
AGGTACCCGATCAGGTAGCCAAGCGTGATCTGGAAATACGCAAATGATTCCCTGGCTACAGCGCCGGGTACACTCACAAAAGTGACACCGCTAAGCGAAGTGCCAACCATGCCAAAGGCAACCAGCATCCAGTTACTATTTTTGTTGCCGATAAAAAAAGACTCATTGTTACTGTTACGGCCCGTGTACCAGGCAACCGCCAGCAATATTAAAAAGTAACCGATCACAAAGGAGAAGAGAAGTATGGGCGACATACAGAAAATTTAATCGTTAAGTAAACTAATTTGAAAAGTAGGCAAAAAATTTCACCTATTTTGCCGTGGCTAATTCTTATTTTGAGTTGCAATATATGTATCAACGCCCGACAGGCATATTTTTTGTTCCGTAGGAACATCTGGTTGGTAGTAGTAGCAAGGTTGGATAATGTATGGATTCGTTCCGTAGGAATGATTGGTGCTATATGCTGAGTTTATGAAATAATGTTTATGATATATGGCAAATAGTTATACGCAGATTCATATTCAGTTTGTGTTTGCAGTAAAATACAGGCGGGCGCTAATTCACAAAGAGTGGAAAGAAAGGCTGCACGAATATATTACAGGTATTTTTCAGATGAATAAACACAAAATGCTGCAGATAAACAGTATGCCCGACCATGTCCATATTTTTATTGGAATGAGGCCACATCAATCTATATCGTCTTTGATTCAAAATGTGAAAACAGAAAGCAGTAAATGCCCGCCTGACCGGACGGGCAAGGGATCAAGGCGCAAAATTTTTCTTCTCATCCTTTTGCGTGGCAAGAGGGCTATGGAGCTTTTTCTTATGCAAAAAGCCAGGTGGCCGATGTTGTTCGCTATATTCAAAATTAGGAGACACATCACCGGAAAGAAACATTTTTAGATGAGTATAGAAAATTTTTAACCGCATTTGAAATTGACTGGGATGAACAATACATTTTTAATGAACCAGAATAGCACCATCCGTTCCTACGGAACGCTATTGTGAAACGAAACTAATTTTTACCTACGAAATGTTCCTACGGAACATGACCTGATAAGTCGGCATTATTTTAAACATATTATATATTATTATCTGTAAAATTGATGTATGAAGTTGAACAGTATCGCAGTTTTTTGCGGATCGAAAAGCGGTGTCAACAGCCTGTATGAGGAGCATGCCTATATGTTGGGTAAGCTCATGGTTGCCAATCATATTACCCTGGTATATGGTGGCGGGAGTAAAGGCTTAATGGGCGCTATAGCTAACGCAGTAATGGATAATGGGGGAGAAGTGGTTGGCGTGATACCCCGGATATTACTGGAATGGGAACAACAGCATGAAGGGATCACCGATCTGCGCGTGGTGGATGATATGCATGTGCGCAAAAAAATGATGTATGAATTGTGCGATGCAGCGGTGATATTACCCGGTGGTAACGGTACCCTTGACGAGTTATTTGAAATGCTTACCTGGAACACGCTGAACATACACAACAAAAAAATAATCCTGCTGAATTCAGCAGGATTCTATGACCGGTTGATCGAACATATTAAAACAATGTCTTCCCAGGGATTTTTATACAGCGACTGGGAGGAACGCCTGATCGTTTGCAACGACCCCGCTACTGCAATTGCCGCCTTGGTTTCAGATAGATCCCAAATCCAGCCCTGAATACGGGTAGTGGATCGTTGTACTGGTCGCGGTAAGGAGAATTGATATTCTGCAGAATATCAATCATCAGGGTAACATAGGAGTATTGGTTCCCGATTACCCTTGATCCATAACCGATACCTACTAATACGCTGGCGGCATTGTAGTTATAATTGCCGGTCTGGCCCGTCAGCACATTTTTCTGTGAAGAGCTTATCCAGTTATATTCGGGTTGTATCTGTAGGTGAAGGAAATTAACCGGCCATATTCTTACAAAAGTGCCGCCCCCATAATTGAAGTTCCGGAAACGGATATTGCTGAACTCAGATGCATTCTGTGAAAAATAATTGATGTTCAGTGAAAAACCTGCATCAAGCCATTTGGTTACACTGTAACCGATCTCGGGATTGATACCCACATTAAATGACCGGTTGGCAAGCGCCAGGTTCAGGCTGGAGCCTAAAAAAATATTTTCGCGTTTGAATTTTCCTTTTTGCTCATCTGGCTCTTGTTCATTTTGGGCAAAACTGCAGAGTGACAGGGTGAGGAGGATACCGGTGATAAGGATATTGGGATTCTTCATGGGCTGGATTTACTTACAAACGTAGTTATTTAGTGATGTCGAATATTTTTCCGGCATTTAAAATATTGTTAGGATCGAAAGTTTTTTTGATCCCGCGCATCAACCGCAGGTTGGCTGCACGGAATACGGTATCGAGGTATGGTTTCTGGATAAGGCCTACCCCATGTTCCCCACTGATGGTACCGCCCAGTTTGTTGACAAGGATAAATAAAGAAGTCAATGCTTCTGTCATCTCCTTATTCCCATGACTGTTCTTAATGGTAGGGTGGTTGATCCGGATATGCAGGTTGCCATCGCCGGCATGGCCATAACAAACTGCTTTAAACCCATGTTTCTTACCCAGTTCTTTCACGCCCCTGATCAATGCTGGTAATTCGGCCCTGGGTACTACGGTATCTTCTTCAATAGTGTACCCACTGAGTTTGGCAGCTTCTGCTACCCGGCGGCGCAGCTTCCATAGTTCAGCTTTTTGCTGGGCATCATCGGCAAAGAAAATTTCGCCTGCTTCAAACTGTACCAGTAGTTCTGCTATGGCTTCCATATCGGCCATCAGTACATCCATATTATTGCCATCTACTTCAATGATCAGGTGGGCGGCAATCTCATCATTTACGGGTACCGCGGTACTGTCTACCATTTTGCTTACAATCTTCAATGCATCAATCTCTACCAGTTCCAGGGCGCTGGGTACAAAACCTGCGCGGAATATAGCGCTAACCGCTTCACTTGCTTTTTCAAGGGAAGCAAAAGGCGCCAGCATTAACAGGTCATATTTTGGAAGCGGGATAAGGCGTAATACAATCTTGGTCACAAAACCCAATGTTCCTTCACTACCTACTATCAGTTGTGTAAGGTTATACCCGGTTGAATTTTTTAAAACATTGGCGCCTGTCCAGATGATTTCACCCGAAGGCAATACCAGTTCCAGGTTCAGTACATAATCTCTTACCACGCCATATTTTACTGCCTTTGGGCCACCGCTGTTCTCCGCAATATTTCCACCAATAAAGCAACTGCCGCGGCTGCTGGGGTCGGGGGGGTAAAACAATCCCTTTTCTTTCACCGCATTCTGCAATACTTCCGTGATAACGCCCGGTTCAGTGGTAACCTGTAGATTGCGTTCATCCAGGTGGAGTATACTGTTCATCCTTTCAGTAGATATCAAAACGCCACCCAGGTGTGGCAGGGCGCCGCCGCTCAGGCCCGTTCCGGCGCCACGTGGTGTAACCGGTATCCTGTATTCATTGCATATTTTAAGTATGGCAGAGATCTCTTCCGCTGTACGGGGTTTCAGCACTACTTCGGGCAGGTACAGCAATTCCTCTGTTTCATCATGTCCATAGTGTTGTAAATCAGCTTCATCGGCCAATACATATGAATTCCCCAGCAGTGTTTTGAATACTGCCAGGTGTTCCAT
>JBKJPR010000402.1:0-6116 GCA_046594275.1 Sediminibacterium sp. | reverse complement strand
CAGGGGGTAGGGGTATGAAACAGGAATTTACCATAACAGTTTACACTGAAAATCATATCGGCTTGCTGGTCCGCGTGGCTACTATTTTTTCGCGGCGCAAGATAAATATTGAGAGCCTGAATACTTCGCCTTCTGAGGCGGAAGGTATTCATAGGTTTACCATTGTTATTGAAGAAACCGAAGAGGTGGTAAGAAAACTGGCTCGCCAGATAGAAAAGCAGGTGGAGGTATTGAAAGTATACTATAATACCAATGAAGAGATCATCTGGCAGGAACTGGCGTTGTATAAAGTGCCCACGGATGAGATCGCAGAAAAAGTGAAAGTAGAAAGATTGTTGCGCGAGCATGGTGCCAGAGCAGTAGTGATACGGAAAGATTATACCATATTTGAAACCAGTGGACACAGGGAAGAAACCGATAAACTGGTAGCTGTTTTAGCACCCTATGGACTCATAGAGTTTGTGCGCAGTGCCAGGGTAGCGATTATTAAGAACAGCAAAGGTTTTCATGAAAAATTACGTGAATTTGAAGAAGCGGAACCTGTAGAGGAAGTGATAGAGAATGAATTTTTAGATAAACAGGATGAGGTATTTACGATGTAAGACCGTGGGGCGTGAATCGTGAGACGTGAGTTGGCCCTTTGTTGTAACTCACAACTGACGACACACGAAAGAAGAATTAAAAAAAAGCACGAACCATAATAAATCATAAACAAGTAAACTAATAAAACAAAAAAAATGGCAAAGTTAAATTTCGGAGGTGTTGAAGAAAATGTAGTGACTCGTGAAGAGTTCCCCCTGGCCAAAGCGCAGGAAGTTCTGAAAGATGAAATAGTAGCAGTCATTGGCTACGGTGTGCAGGGTCCGGGCCAGGCATTGAACCAGAAAGAAAATGGGATCAATGTGATCATTGGCCAGCGTAAGAACTCGAAAAGCTGGGATAAAGCGGTTCGCGACGGGTTTGTTCCCGGTGAAACCTTGTTTGAAATTGAAGAAGCCCTGCAACGCGGAACCATTATCTGTTATTTATTGAGTGATGCCGCGCAGATTGCAATGTGGCCAACGGTGAAAAAACATTTAACACCGGGCAAGGCTTTATATTTTTCGCATGGCTTTGGTATCACGTATAAGGACCAGACCGGTATTATACCACCTGCAGATGTTGATGTGTTTTTAGTAGCCCCTAAAGGTTCCGGTACATCATTGCGCAGGATGTTCTTACAGGGCCGTGGATTGAACAGTAGTTATGCCATTTTTCAGGATGCTACAGGCCGTGCATTCGACAGGGTAGTTGCATTGGGCATCGCCATCGGCAGTGGTTATTTATTTGAAACGAATTTCAAAAAAGAAGTTTACAGTGATCTTACCGGTGAACGCGGTACACTGATGGGCGCAATACAGGGAATTTTTGCAGCACAGTACGAAGTGCTGCGCGCCAAAGGACATACCCCTTCAGAAGCATTTAATGAAACCGTAGAGGAATTAACACAATCGCTCATGCCATTAGTAGCAGAGAACGGTATGGACTGGATGTATGCCAACTGCTCCACCACTGCCCAGCGCGGTGCACTGGATTGGTGGAAAAAATTCCGTGATGCCACCCTGCCTGTATTCACTGAACTGTATGAAAGTGTAGCGGCGGGTAAAGAAGCGGCACGTTCTGTTGAATGCAACAGTAAAGCGGATTATCGCGAGAAACTGGAAGTGGAACTGAAAGAATTACGCGACAGCGAGTTATGGCAGGCAGGTAAAACAGTAAGAAGTTTACGGCCTGAGAACCAGGTGACCGTTAAAGAAGAACTAGAAGCTTAACAACTCACCCCCGGACTTCGTCCGACCCCTCTCTATGGAATAGAGAGGCGTGCAGAATTATCCCCCTCTTTGCGAAGCAGAGAGGGGTGGCAAGCGAAGGGATGCCGGGGTGAGAAAAAAAATATTGTATGCAAAATACCCTATCAACCCCTACACTCGATTTTCAATCCGCTAAAGAACGGGTGAAAAAAGTAGTGAACAGGACGCCGCTTACATACAATCATAATTTGTCTCGTAAGTACCAGTGCCAGGTTTTTCTCAAAAGAGAGGACCTTCAGGTAGTACGTTCTTACAAACTTCGTGGCGCGTATAATATGATGAGCAGTTTGCCCGAAGCTCAATTGCAGAGAGGGGTTGTATGTGCCAGCGCCGGCAATCATGCACAGGGTTTTGCATACAGTTGCAAAAAACTGAATGTGAAAGGTGTGGTGTTCATGCCCATTATTACACCAAACCAAAAAGTGAGTCAGACCAAAATGTTTGGCGAAGGATGTATTGAAGTGAAACTAACAGGTGATACCTATGATGATTGTGCTGTTGCAGCCAAACAATACACCGAAGCGAATGGCATGACCTTTATCCCACCATTTGATGACCTTAAAATTATTGAGGGACAGGCCACAGTAGGAATAGAGATACTGGAAGACCAGTCTGAAATTGATTTCCTGTTTGTACCGGTGGGCGGTGGAGGATTGAGCGCAGGTGTTGGCGCTTATTTTAAAACGTTCTCACCCAAAACAAAAATAATAGGCCTGGAACCCGAAGGGGCGCCTTCTATGCATGAGGCTTTAAAAGCTGGCAGACCTGTAACGCTTGAAAATATTGAACAATTTGTAGATGGGGCATCCGTAAAACGCGTGGGCGATATCACGTTCCGTATTTGCAAAGAAGTGCTGGATGATATGCACCTGGTACCGGAAGGGAAAATATGTTCCACTATTTTAAAATTGTACAATGAAGATGCTATCGTAGTAGAGCCTGCGGGCGCTTTGGCGATAGCTGCGCTGGATGATTATGCAGAAACGATTAAAGGAAAGAATATCGTTTGTATTGTAAGCGGCAGTAATAATGATATAGACAGGATGCAGGAAATCAAAGAACGCTCCCTTCAATACGAAGGCCTGAAACATTATTTCCTGGTGCGTTTTGCGCAAAGGCCCGGCTCATTAAAAGAATTTGTAAATCATGTATTGGGGCCGGATGATGATATTACCCGCTTCGAATACATACAGAAACACAATAAAGAAACAGGGCCCGCCCTGGTAGGTATAGAATTAAAATCGCGGCATGATTTTGAAACACTGTTACAGAATATGGACCGGTATCATATCAATTATACCGAATTGAAACAAAATGATAATCTGTTCGGATACCTCGTATAATGAAACCAACTATTCAGTATCTTACATCATTCCCAGTCAGTAATGCAAAGACAGCAGTTACCTATCATCAATACTATACAAACAGTTACCCTGTTTGCAACTGCTATTACCACTATTACGACCCTGTAAAGGGGTATACATTAGCATATCATCAACGGGCTTATATAAGCTGCTCTTCTCAAAAGGAAAACAGTGCGTTATCTTTTTTCAAATTTCCCTTAGGATACAAGTTTCAATTATATGCAGGTATTAAAATTCGGCGGTAGTTCAGTTGCCAATGCCGCCAACATACAGAAAGTAATCGCAATCGTACAGGCAGCCATTCAAAAAGAACCCACTGTGTTGGTTGTATCGGCCATGGGTGGCGTAACGGATAATTTATTGAGGGTCGGGGATCTCGCTTCCACAGCAGATGAAACATACAAAGTATTGCTGAAAGAAATGGAAAACCGGCACCTTGAGGCCGTACGTGAGTTAATGCCCATCCAGCAACAAAGCGCCACATTGAGCCAGGTAAAACAGCAGTTTAACGAACTGGATGGTATCTGTGACGGTGTGTTTTTATTGGGCGAATTATCTCCCCGGACAAAAGACCGCATTGTGAGTTATGGCGAACTCTTATCCTCCCTGATCATTTCAGCTAAACTCCAATCTTTACAGGTTGACCAGGTATGGATGGATGCGCGAAAGCTTATTACCACCAATAACCACCATGGCAATGCAACGGTTAATTTCGCAGTAACAGAAAAAAAAATCTGCGAATATTTTGTAAAAGACCTACATCAATTATACGTGGTGCCAGGATTTATTTCGAGTGATGAAAAAAATAATATCACTACCCTTGGCCGGGGTGGCTCCGATTATACCGCGGCTATTTTTGCCGCAGCATCGCAGGCCTCAGTTTTAGAGATATGGACCGATGTCAGCGGTATGATGACGGCGGATCCGCGACTCGTGCAAAATGCCAAACCTATTCAACGGATATCATACCAGGAAGCTATGGAGCTTTCTCATTTTGGCGCAAAAATTATTTTCCCGCCAACTATTCAGCCGGTAATGAGTAAAAATATTCCGGTATGGATAAAAAATACGTTTGCGCCAGAAGAAGAGGGAACATTGATAGAAAATGAATCAGCCGTCACCGATAGTTTTATCAGGGGCATTTCCAGTATCAATCACATCAGCCTGTTAAGCCTGGAAGGCAGCGGCATGGTAGGTATCCCCGGTTTTTCCAAACGGCTGTTCGAAGCGCTGGCTAATGAAATTGTGAACGTGATCCTGATCACACAAAGCTCTTCTGAACATTCTATTTGCGTGGGTATCAATCAAACAGATACCGACAAGGCCAAACGCTCCATTGACGATGCTTTTAGTTACGAGATACGAAATGGACAGGTAGAACCTTTGAAAGTAGAATCCGGTCTGTCTATCGTGGCGTTGGTGGGGGAACAGATGAAGAGTCACCCGGGTATCAGTGGAAAAATGTTTGGCGTATTAGGAAGGAACGGGATCAATGTGCGCGCCATCGCCCAGGGATCATCAGAGAAAAATATTTCCGCCGTCCTGTCTGCTTCTGATGTTACCAAAGCTATCAACGTTCTGCATGAAGAGTTTTTTGAAACTACTTACAAACAATTGAATGTTTTCATTGCCGGAACGGGGAATGTGGGTGGTAAGCTGCTGGGACAGATCAGGAAACAATACCAATACCTGCTGGATGACCTGCGTTTGCAGATACGAATCGTGGGACTTGCCAACAGCAAAAACATATTGATCAATGAGGAGGGCATAAGTCTTACAGACTGGAAAGAATCCTTACAGCAGGCGCCCGGGGGGCGTATTCATGATTTTGTAGAACGCATCATTGCAAAGAATTTGCGTAATAGTGTATTTGTAGATGTTACTGCCAATGCAGAAGTGGCAGGTGTATATGATGCGTTACTAGAGAAAAGTATATCGGTGGTGGCCTGTAATAAGATCGCATGCTCTTCTTCGTATGGATCATACCAGCATTTAAAATCTTTGGCAAGAGAATTCAATGCCATGTTCCTGTTCGAGACAAATGTAGGTGCAGGCCTGCCGGTGATCGGCACCTTAAATGACTTGCTGCGCAGCGGTGATAAAGTGAATAAGATACAGGCAGTATTATCGGGCACTTTAAATTTTGTTTTCAATAATTATGATGGCACCAGACCTTTTGCCGAAATAGTAAGACAAGCACAGACAGAAGGCTATACCGAACCCGATCCCCGCCTTGACCTTGGCGGAACCGATGTAATGCGTAAGATCATGATATTGGCTCGTGAGGCTGGTCAGCATCTCGAAATGGATGATATCAGTAACCAGTATTTTTTACCCGCATCCTGCTTTGAAGGTAGCGTGGAAGATTTCTATGCCGAAATGTCCAGGCAGGAAGCGCATTTCAAAAATATTTACGAGGCAGCAACAGCCCAACATTGTAAATTGAAATTTGTAGCGTCCTATGAAAACGGCAAGGCCTCCGTAGGCTTACAGCATATCCCTGCAAATTCTGATTTTTATCATTTGTACGGAAAAGATAACCTGGTATTATTCTACACGGAGCGTTATCCCGAACAACCGCTGGTAATTAAAGGTGCAGGAGCAGGGGCGGATGTAACGGCTTCAGGGGTGTTTGCAGATGTGATAAGGGTGGCACGATAACCCGCGGTCCCAGCCTGTTCGTCGGGCAGGCCGTGAAGGGGAGATATGATAGAACATAAAAAAATTGCGATGAAACTACTCTTCCATACTAATTTTTTCTTCTCCCCCTTCAGCGGGTTGGGGGGTGGGGTCGTTAGTGTTTTATCCCCTGCCACTGTCGCCAACATGGTCTGTGGTTTCGATGTATTAGGCTTTGCAGTAAATGATCCGTATGATGAAATGCATATCCGTTTTACAGATA
>JBKJPR010000394.1:0-4861 GCA_046594275.1 Sediminibacterium sp. | reverse complement strand
TACCGATGGAACTGGGATGCACCCTTGCTGATCAGTCAGCATAATAATTCCCGCCTTTATTTCGGCGCCAATAAATTATTCAGGACAGATGACCGGGGAAATTCATGGAATGTGATCAGCCCCGATCTCACACGACAGTTGGACCGTAACAGGCTGGAAGTAATGGGCAAAATATGGTCAGTTGATGCCATTGCAAAAAATGGCAGCACAGATATTTACGGGCAGCTCACCAGTATTGCAGAATCGAAGCTTAACCCCGACAGGATCTGGGTGGGAACAGATGATGGTTTGATACAGGTTACGGTTGATGGCGGAAAAAGCTGGACAAAAATGGATAAACTGCCGGGTGTGCCATCGCAGAGTTATGTGCACCAGATCATCGCTTCACTGCATGATCAGAATACTGCCTATGTATGTTTTAACCATCATCGCTATGGCGATTTTAAACCGTATGTTTTAAAAACCACCGATGGTGGGAAATCGTGGAAGCAGATACAGGCCAACCTTCCGCAACGGGGTAGCGTGTATAGCATTGCGGAAGACCATATTGATGCCAACCTGTTATTTGTGGGTACAGAGTTCGGCGTATTCTTCTCTAATAATGGGGGCCAGGAATGGGTACAACTGAAAGCCGGTTTGCCCACAATAGCCATTCGCGATATTGAGATACAACGCAGGGAAAACGACCTCGTGCTTGCCACATTTGGAAGAGGGTTTTATATACTGGATGATTACAGTGTATTAAGAAAGTTCAGGAAAGAAGACACGCAGAATGCGGCCATGCTCTTTCCAGTAAAAGAAAGCCTTATGTTCATTGAACGCTTACCATTGGGTTTGAGGGATAAGGGACATATGGGGAGTAGTTATTTCAGTACACCCAATCCTCCTGTTGGCGCAGTATTCACTTACTATCTTAAAGAGGAGATAAAAAAATTAAAGGATCTGCGGATAGAGGCGGAAAAGGCTAAAACAGATAAGAATGAAAGAATCTTCTATCCGGCTATTGATAGCCTGCGGATAGAAGATAATCAGCCGGATCCCTACCTGTTATTCACCATCAAAGACAAGGATGGGAATGTGGTAAGGCACCTGAAAGCACCTGCCAAAAAAGGCCTGCAGCGGATGGTATGGGATTTCAGGTATGGCACACCTGCACCGGTAACAGGCAGGGTTGTGCCGGCGCCGGATCAGTTGTTTGGTAGTGAGGAAAAAGGACACCTGGCCATGCCCGGAGAATATACGGTTACACTTTCAAAATATACAGATGGCATAGTTACCGAGCTGACGGGACCTGTAACATTTGCATGTAAGCTACTCAGTAACAGCAGCCTGCCAACAGATATGGAAGGCAATGTCAGTTTCTATAAACAGGTATCTGCTATACGGAAAGCGGCTGCCGCCGCAACGGACCTGCTGGCTGGTATGGGTAACCGGTTAAGCAATATTAACCTGGCCGTACACGATATGCCAGCGCCTGCCAAACCAATACTGGAAAAAGCGTATGCCCTCAGTCAGCAGTTAAAAGTGCTGGATATACAATTGAATGGCGATCAGGCAAAAGCCCGTCGGGAATTTGAAACACTTAGTTCCATAAATGGATTGATAAGTGGTGTAGAAAGCGGCATATGGAACTCCACAGCAAAGATTACAGCTACTTTCCGGAGTGATTATGCGATAGCTTCCAAAGCGCTCACTACAATTCTGGCTGGTCTGCGAAAAGCAGATGCAGATTTACTAACACTTGAAAAAGAATTAGAACTGAATAAGGCCCCCTACACATCGGGAAGATGGCCTGATTGGAAATAGGGAGATTATTTGTTGATAGGTTGAATAGTTGCGAAAATAATTTTTCAACCATTCAACCTATTTTTTACAATTTAGAGTTAAGTTCTAAAAACCACAAACCCCAAACCCCAATCCCCAAACCACAAACGCCAAACTTCAAACCTGCCTCTATCTATCCGTTACTTCCACAATCAGGAACTTAAGATAATTTGTATTCTCCATTCCCCAAATGATCGGGTGGTCATTGGCCTGTGCCTGGAATGTTACCTGCCGTATTTTTTTGCGGGCATCTTTTGCTGCTGCATTAATGGTTTGTAAAAACATATCTGGGTTCACCAGGTTAGTACAGCTTGAAGTAACGAGAAACCCACCATTCCTGATCAGTTTCATACCACGCAGGTTGATCTCTTTATAGCCAGTAAGTGCCTTCTGGATATTTTCGCGGCTCTTGGTAAAAGCGGGCGGATCAAGCATCACCACATCATATTGCCTGCCATCTTTGCCCCATTGTTTCAGTACATCGAATGCATTCACCGTTTCGAATCGACAAATATTTTCAAGTTTGTTAAGTGCCGCATTCTTATTGGCTTGTGCAACCGCATTTTCGGAGATGTCCAATCCCAATACAGATTTAGCTCCATAGTGCGCCGCATGTATCTCGAAAGTTCCGGTATAGGTAAAAACGCCGAGTACTTCGGCATCTTTTACAATGTTCCGGATGGCGCGGCGGTTATCCTGCTGATCAAGAAAATAACCTGTTTTTTGTCCATTCTCAATGTCAACATAAAATTGTAAACCGTTCTCCGTGATGATAATATGGGTATCGAATGGTTCCGTTAAAAATCCTTTATGCTGTGTCAATCCTTCCAACTCCCTTACCGGCACATCATTGCGTTCGTAAATGCCTTTGGGTGAGAAAATAGTCTGGAGGGCCCTAACGATCTCCGGCTTCCATTTATCGATCCCGAGTGACAGTGTCTGTATTACAAAATAATCATTGAACTTATCAATGATCAGTGCGGGTAATTGGTCTGCCTCCCCGAAAACAAGTCGGCAATTCTCAGTATACCCGATCTTTTGCCGGTACTGCCAGGCCTTTGCAATCCGGTCAAAAAAGAACTTTTCATCAACGGGCTCCTGTTTCCGGGTAAGCAAACGGACCAGGATTTGTGATTTTGGATTGATATATCCTCTTCCGGCAAACTTGTTATCGCCATAATACACATCCACAATATCCCCCGCTTCAACGGGCCCGTCTATCCTGTCTACCTCATTTCCATATATCCAGGGGTGTCCATTGGCAATCCGGGGGGCTATCTTCTTTCGCAGGTACACTTTTGTCATCAGGCAAAGATAGTCCGGTTTTGGGTTTGGGGTTTGGGGTTTGTAGTTAGTACAAATAGGTTGATCCGTCAATATGGAACAGGGTTAACCCCAAACTCCAAACTCCAAACTCCAAACCCAAAACTTCTTCAATTCCTGCCATTTTTTCCCGTTTCTTTGCCCGGCAAAATTTTTGACAGTATAGCCCCACAATGAATAATAACTATGAAAGACAAAGAAATGGCGCAAAATCCTGAAATGTCCGATATAAGCGCCGGATTTGATATCAATGCTGACGAAAATGCAGGTGGTACTTCTCACCTGAATGAACCTGTAGGCGAGGAGAATGAAATGGAGAAGTTAAACGCCGAATTAAAGGAGCAGAAAGACAAATATCTTCGTCTAATGGCTGAATTTGACAATTTTCGGCGCAGAACAGCCAAAGAAAGGCTGGAATTGATACAAACTGCAGGAAAAGACGTGATCGTTTCCTTATTAGATGTACTGGATGATTGCGACCGCGCAGAAAAACAGTTACAGGCAAGTGATGATACGGTACAGAAAGAGGGTATCCAGCTTGTATTTAATAAACTACGGTCGATCCTGCAGAGCAAAGGCGTAAAAGCTATGGAAAGCATACATACAGATTTTGATGTGGAAAAGCACGAGTCTATAACCGGAATACCTGCCCCTTCAGAAGAATTGAAAGGCAAAGTACTCGATGAAGTAGTGAAAGGGTATTACCTGAATGATAAGCTTATCCGTTTCGCAAAAGTAGTAGTAGGGAAGTAATAGCTTTTAGCCATCAACCTTTAGCTGCGAGCTGGGTGTATGGTTTTTTATGTGCTCGCAGCCAAACGCTATATGCTACATGGCTACTAAAAGAGATTTTTACGAAATATTAGGCACCAGTAAATCTGCCTCTGCTGATGAGATCAAAAAAGCTTATCGTAAGGTGGCTATGCAATTCCATCCTGACCGTAATCCGGGTGATAAAGGAGCAGAGGATAAATTCAAGGAGGCGGCCGAGGCATATGAAGTATTAAGTGATGCTGATAAAAAAGCAAAATATGACCGCTTTGGTCATGCGGCTTTTGGCCCGGGAACCGGCGGCGGTTTTGGCGGCGGCATGAATACAGATGATATCTTCAGTCAGTTTGGTGATGTTTTTGGGGATGACATGTTTGGCAATTTCTTCGGCGGCGGTCGCCGTGGGGGCGGTGGCGCAGGGAGGGCACGTGGTCAGCGCGGCAGTAACCTGCGGATTAAACTGAAGCTGAATTACGAAGAGATTGCGAAAGGAGTCAACAAGAATGTGAAAGTAAAAAAGCATGTGGCCTGTACCACCTGTGGCGGCAATGGCGCTAAAGATAAAAGCAGCATACAAACCTGCAGTGGCTGTAATGGCAGCGGCCAGGTGCGTAGGGTAACCAATACTTTTCTGGGCCAGATGCAGACAGTAACTACCTGCCCAACCTGTAATGGGGAAGGAACAACTGTTACCGCTAAATGCGGCGCCTGCAAAGGGGAAGGGAGAACCTATGGTGAAGAAACCATCAGTATCGACATACCTGCGGGTGTACAGGAAGGAATGCAGTTAAGTATGAGTGGTAAGGGCAATGCAGGGGAACGTGGTGGTGCGCCGGGTGATCTTATCATTCAGATAGAAGAAGAAGCGCATGAAGATTTACACCGTGATGGCCTTAACGTGGCTTTCGAACTGCATATTTCTTTTACGGATGCTGTTTTCGGA
>JBKJPR010000058.1:0-3230 GCA_046594275.1 Sediminibacterium sp. | reverse complement strand
GATAATTTTTTATACGGCCTTGTAACACCTAAAGGCCTGAAACTGATTCAGAAATACAAGCAACAAAGACAAAACCAACCCGTATGAACCAAAGACGAATGAAAAGATGGTTGTTGTCATGTCTGACACTGGTAACCCTTACCAGCCAGGCACAAACAGCAACAAAGCATGAATTCTCGATTACACAGGCAGTTGACTATGCACGAAAGAATAATGTACAGGTAAAAAATGCATTACTGAACGTACAGATACAGCAGCAGACCAACCGTGATATCACATCCGCTGCATTTCCACAGGTAACAGGAAATGTGGGTATGACCGATTTCCTTACGATCCCAACCTCGCTGATACCAGGAGAGATATTCGGCCAGCCTGCAGGCACCTATATTCCTGTGCAGTTCGGTACCAAGTATAATTCTACCGCCAGTATACTATTAAAGCAGTTATTATTTGATGGCCAGGTTTTTATTGGCTTGCAGGCGCGGGCCACTTCTATCAGGTTTCAGGAGAAGAATGCAGAGGTAACGGAAGAAATGATCAAAACTAATATTTACAAGATATACTACCAGTTAGCCGTAAGCAAAACCCAGATAGACCTACTGGATGCTAATATTGCCCGCTTAACCAAATTGCAGCACGATGCAAATGAACTATACAAGAATGGGTTTGCTGAAAAGCTGGACCTTGATAAAATAGCGGTGCAGGTGGCAAATCTGCAAACAGAAAAACTAAAGGCGAACAATAATATCGAGATCGGGTACCTCGGGTTAAAAACATTAATGGGTATGCCTGCGAAAGATACCCTGATCCTTACCGATAAAATAACCGAGGACCAGGTAAAAACTGATTTTGCAAACGATGCGGCGTATCAATATGCCGACCGGAAAGAGTTCCAGTACCTGCAACTGGGCAAAAAACTGAATGAATTCAATATCAGGCGGTATAAACTGAGCTATTTACCTACTTTATCCCTTGACGGATCATACAGTAAGAATGCACAGCGTAATACATTTTCTTTTTTTGGTAAAGGCGACTGGTTCACCACTTCATATGTTGGGCTAAATCTGGCCGTTCCGATTTTCGATGGGTTTGCCAAGAATGCCAGGATCAAAAAAGCAACCCTGGAAATGAAGCAGACGGAGAACCAGATTCAGAACCTGCAATTATCAATAGATAATGAAGTGGAACAGGCAAGGATCAGTTTCAGAACCGCACTTGCCACTATGGCTTTTCAGAAACAGAATATGCAACTGGCGGAAAATGTGTACAATCAAACCAAGAAAAAATTTGAGATTGGTACGGGTTCGAATACAGAAATCAATGCCGCACAAACGGACCTGGTAACGGCGCAAACCAATTATATCAGCGCCCTGTATACGGCAATCATTGCCAGGGTGGATTATTTAAAAGCAACCGGTAAACTTTAAATACGACCAAAACTTAAAACGTAGTATATGCAAAAGATGATACAACTGATTCTTTTAACTGTTACCATTACACTTGCCGCCTGCGGTGGAAGTGCAACTGAAAGTGGAACGGTATCAGGTAAAAAAACCGAACTGGAGAAACTAAAAAAAGAACAGGCAGCGATTGCCGGCAAGATAAAAAAACTGGAAACCGAGATCACTAAACTCGATCCGCTTGTGGCCAGGGATGATGTGGCAAAACTGGTAGGGGTATCTGCCATTGCTACACAAAACTTTGCACACTATATAGACCTTCAGGGAAAGGTAGATGCCCAGAACATCTCATATATCTCACCAAGATTAGGCCCGGCACAGGTAAGAGCCATCTATGTAATGAAAGGGGATTACGTAAAAAGAGGTCAGTTGCTCCTGAAATTAGACGATGCGATCGTAAGGCAACAGGTGGTTGCTTCCCGGCAAAGCACCGAAACCCTGAAAACACAACTTGCATTTGCCAAAGACCTGTATAACCGCAGGAATAATTTATGGAAGCAGGGTATTGGAACAGAAGTGGAATTGATAACCGCACGTACCAATGTAGAAACCCTGGAAAAACAACTGGCCGCTGCCAATGAAAATATCAAAGTGCAGCAGGAACAACTAAGTGGATACAATGTATACAGTAATGTAAATGGCGTTGCCGAAGAAGTGAATGTTCGCGTTGGCGAGATATTCAGCGGGGCAGTGGGTAACCTTCCGCAGATAAAGATTGTGAACACCAGTAACCTGAAAGTGGTTGCTGAAGTTCCGGAAAATTACAGCGGCAAGGTAAGAGAGGGTTCAAGTATTGTAGTGACCCTACCTGATGTTAATAAAACATTCAATACCCGTATCAACCTTTCAGGCCGGGTAATAGACCCTAATAACCGTTCTTTCCATATCGAGGCCAAATTACCGGCAGATGGCGCCCTGCGCCCCAACCAGATAGCACAGGTCAAGATTCTGGATTACAGTGCGCAGAATGCCATCGTGATTCCTGTGAACACGGTTGGTACTGATGAAAAAGGCAAGTACGTATACATTGCTGTTACTGAAAAAGGAAAACTCGTTGCCCGTAAGAAACAGATTTTTGTGGGTGAATTATATAATCAATTCATTGAGGTGAAAGTTGGACTGGCCGCAGGCGAACAACTGATCACCGAAGGATACCAGAATATTTATGACGGGCAGTTGCTGAAGACGAAATAGTGAATGGTGAATTGTCAATGGTGAATGACACATTCACTATTCACCATTGACAATTCACAAAAAGCTGAATACCGTTCCTAATGAATAAGTGTGCTACGCCCGCCTGAACAGACGGGCAGGCAACTGCCACCGTTAAAAGAACCAAAGCTGACTAATAAAAAATAACTTTATGCAAATCTTAGAAGGCATAGCCAAAAGATTCAAACAGTTCAAACCTACCAGTTGGTCTGTTGATAACCGAACGGCTATTTATGTCATAACTATTCTGATCTCGCTCTATGGCCTGAACAAGTTCGCTACCATGCCCAAGGAGCAGTTCCCTGATATAGTGGTCCCTACCATTAGTGTGAGTACCGTGTATTTCGGCAACTCGCCCAAGGACATGGAGAACCTTGTGACCCGGCCCATTGAAAAACAACTGAAGGGTATCAGCGGCGCCAAAGTAAATAAAATACAATCTACTTCGCAACAGGATTTCTCGCTGATCATCGTTGAATTTGATACGGACGTTAAAACGGAGATCGCCAAACAGAAAGTAAAAGATGCACTCGACAAAGCGCAGACCGATCTGCCTAC
>JBKJPR010000337.1:0-2687 GCA_046594275.1 Sediminibacterium sp. | reverse complement strand
GATTTCTGCTTTTTACCCATGGCTTTCCGCAATACATCAGCATCGCCCTTGGTAAACCCACCGATGCTCTGGCTGAGCAGCATCACCTGTTCCTGGTACACCGTAATACCATAGGTTTCTTCCAGGTATTCTTTCATGTCTTCCAGGTCGTAGCTGATGGCTTCGCGGCCATGTTTACGGTCAATGAATTTAGGGATATAGGCAATAGGTCCCGGGCGGTACAGGGCGTTCATCGCAATCAGGTCATCAAATTTATCGGGCTTCAGTTCGCGCAGGTATTTCTGCATGCCCACACTTTCAAACTGGAAGGTGGCATTGGTTTCGCCTTTCTGGTACAAATGAAAAGTTTTCTCATCATCCAGCGGTATCGTATCCAGGTCAATCTCCAAATCATGGTTTTGTTTGATCAGTTGTAATGCAGTCTTTAAAATGGATAAGGTCTTCAAACCCAGGAAGTCCATTTTAAGTACACCGGCATCCTCAATGATACTACCATCGATCTGGGTTACCCAAAGATCAGAATCTTTCGAAATGGCAACGGGTATTAATTCCGTAAGATCGCAGGGGGCGATGATTATGCCCGCAGCGTGTATACCTGTATTCCGTACAGAACCTTCTAAGCGGTTAGCTTCACGTAAAACCTGTGCACGGATATCGGTTCCGCTGTATATCTCCCGCAATTTTTTTATATTCTCAATGTCTTCCTGCTGGTACCCTTCTTTTTCTTCAAGCGATGTTTCACCTTCTTTGCTTTCTTTTATGGTTAGAGGAGCATGCAGTACCCTTCTCAATTCAGTACCGGGCCTGTCTGGTACCAGTTTGGCCAGCATATTACTTTCCGACAGCGGAAGATCCAGCACCCGGGCCACATCTTTGATGCTCATCTTTGCCGCCATCGTGCCATACGTAATGATCTGTGCTACCTGCTGCTTGCCATATTTGTCAACTACATAGTCAATTACTTTCTGTCGGCCTTCATCATCAAAGTCTGTATCAATATCGGGCATGCTCTTACGATCCGGGTTCAGGAAACGCTCGAACAGTAAATTATACTTGATGGGATCAATATTCGTTATACCGATACAATAAGCCACCACGCTACCCGCAGCAGAACCACGTCCCGGCCCTACAAATACGCCCATTTCACGGCCTGCTTTAATAAAATCGCTTACAATTAAAAAATAGCCGGCAAATCCCATGGTCCGGATCGTGAACAATTCGAAATCGATACGTTCCTGTATTGCAGGCGTAAGATCGTTATAGCGCATTTTAGCCCCCTCCCGGGTAATATGTTGCAGGTATTCCCATTGATTCAGATTAGCATCGGCATGCACCTGGAATGCTTTGGGGATGGGGAAGGCGGGGAGGAGTATGTCTTTTTTCAGGTTCAGGATCTCCACCTTATCAACGATCGCATTGGTATTATCCAGCGATTCAGGAATATCGCTGAACAACTGGGACATCTCATCTGTGGTCTTAAAATAAAATTGGTTATTGGGAAACTTAAAACGCCTGTTCTTGATCTGTATATCATCATTTACAAAATCATCAAAGCCCGGTGTACTTTGCTTTTCGCCGGTGTTGATACAAAGCAGGATATCATGTGCATTGGAATCGTCTTTGTCTACATAGTGACTGTCATTGGTAGCAATAACAGGCACATTATATTTTTTCGCAAACTTCAGCAATACCTGGTTGATGATCTCCTGTTCTTTGATATTGTGGCGCTGGATCTCAATATAATAATCCTCCCCAAACATATCAAGCCACCATTGGAACTCTTTCTCTGCTTTTTCTTCCCCATCATGTAAAATAGTTTGTGGCACATAAGCGCCGATACAGCAGGTTGTGGCGATCAATCCCTCATGGTATTTTTCGATCAGTTCCTTATCAATCCTGGGATATTTGCTGTACATGCCCTCAATAAAACCCAGAGAGGTTAATTTTACCAGGTTTTGATACCCAACTTTATTCTTAGCCAGCAATACCTGGTGATAGCGCTCATCTTTCATGTCCTTGGTGAAAGATTTGGCATGCCTGTCGCGCACCACATAAAACTCGCAACCCACGATTGGTTTTACTACGGGTTCAAGAATATCTTTTCCATCAGCATCTTTACCCACCACTTTGGTATTCTTCCAGGCCTTGCTCACAAAATCAAAGGCGCCAAACATATTGCCGTGGTCGGTGATGGCCAGTGCCGGCATCCCATCTTTCATCGCTTTTTTGTACAGGCCACTGATAGCTGCAGCGCCATCGAGAAGGGAATACTGGGTGTGAACGTGTAAGTGAGAGAATTTCGGCATGAACGGGTTGTGGTTTGGAGTTTGGGGTTTGGAGTTTGAAGTTGTAATTGGTTTACCGGGGTTATTGGCTGCACATGAGTACCAAAAAATATGCCTCAATAAACTTCAAATATCGTTAGTTAAGTGCGGCTTGAAAAGAAACGATTTCCACACACGCATAACCCCAAACTCCAAACTCCAAACCCCAAACTGCAAAAGCCGAGTTATCCACATTGCGCTTACGGATGCTATCCAAATCATAAAGTTATTCAACCTGCTTCCTGTTTTCAGGTGTGGCACTTAACTTGCCAATTCAACCATTATGAAAATACAAGGTTTCATACTAGGGATCCTGGGCTTGCTGGTATTGACAAGCTGTTCATCTGTGCGGATACTTTCTGC
>JBKJPR010000187.1:0-4449 GCA_046594275.1 Sediminibacterium sp. | reverse complement strand
AAACGCGGAAGATTTGTGGCCACGCACCCGATGTGGGGTACCGAGTATAGTGGTCCTGAAGCTGCTGTGAAAGGTGCATTTGTTGATAAAGCAACCGTGATCTGTAACAGAGAAGAGAATGATGCAGATGCGATAGCGTTAGTAGAGGAAGTATATAAGCAATTGGGTATGCACCTTGTTTATATGAATGCCAAAGATCATGATGTGCATGTGGCCTACGTGAGCCATATTTCTCATATCACTTCTTTTGCATTGGCGAATACAGTGCTTGAAAAAGAGCGGGAGGAAGACGCCATCTTTGAACTGGCGAGCGGTGGTTTTGAGAGTACCGTGCGGCTGGCCAAAAGTAACCCGGCCATGTGGGTACCCATTTTTATGCAGAACAAAGAAAATATCCTGGATGTGCTGAATGAACATATTGCCCAGTTGGGCAGGTTCAAAACCAGCCTGGAGACAGAGAATCATGAATACCTGCAGGAATTGATAGAGCATGCCAATGGGATAAAGAGGATATTGAAATAGGAAGTGGTGAGTGGTGAGTAGTCAGTGGGCAGTATTTTTACTCACTACTCACTACTCACGAGTCCATAAGCGGCCAAAAAGCAAAAGATGGCGCCGTAGCAGGAGACAGGATCCACGCTACCGTTGGGTTTCAAACAAAAAACAGGCAAAGAACCATATAAAAAGTAACTTTGCCGCAAATTTTTTAATACATGACGACATTTGAAGAGTTGGGAATTGATGCTAGATTGATTCAGGCAACTAATGAGTTGGGGTATGTGAACCCAACTCCTATACAGGAACAGGCAATACCCATATTGCTGAGCGGCACCCAGGATTTTATTGGTCTGGCGCAAACGGGAACAGGCAAAACAGCTGCATTCGGTTTACCCCTCCTGCACGTTATTGACGCAGCGGCTAAACATCCGCAGGCACTGGTGGTTTGTCCCACCAGGGAACTGTGTATGCAGATTGTTAAAGAGATAGAGCTCTTTAAAAAATTCATACCGGGTGTTTCAGTAGTAGCTGTGTATGGTGGCGCTTCTATCGGATTGCAGATACGTGACCTGAAAAGGGGTACGCAGATCGTTGTGGCTACGCCAGGACGATTGATAGACCTGATCGAAAGAAAAGCGATCAACCTGCAACAGATTAAATATGTAGTGCTGGATGAAGCTGATGAAATGCTGAACATGGGTTTCCAGGATGATATTGAATTCATCCTTAAGAATACACCGGAAAGAGAAAGTACCTGGTTATTCAGCGCCACTATGCCACCGGAGATCCGTAAGGTGAGCAAAAAGTATATGAAGGATCCCAAAGAAGTGATAGTAGGTAAAGTGAATACGGCTCACAAAAATATTGATCACCAATATTATGTCAGCACCGCACAACACCGTTACGAAACTTTGAAGCGGATCATTGATTTTAACCCGGGTATCTATGGTATTATTTTTACCCGTACGAAATTAGATGCACAGGAAATTTCTGAGCGTTTGACCAGGGAGGGTTATGATATTGATGCACTGCATGGCGATCTTACGCAACAGCAGCGTGATAAAGTTATGGGCCAGTTCCGTGATAAGAGCCTGCAGCTATTAATTGCAACAGATGTGGCGGCAAGGGGAATCGATGTTCAGGGCATTACGCACGTGATCAACTACGAATTACCTGATGATGTGGAGATATACACCCACAGAAGCGGTCGTACCGGACGTGCGGGTAACAAGGGTATCTGTATTTCCATTGTTCACTCGAAAGAGATGTACAAGTTCAAGCAGATAGAGCGCATCAACAACTCACAGTTCCACAAACTGGATATACCAAGTGGTAAAGATGTGTGCAGGAAACAGTTCTTTCATTTCATGGATAAATTATTGTCGGCTGATATCAGTCATGGAGATTACGAAACCTATGTTCCCATGCTCACAGAAAAATTTGCGGAGGTAAGCAAAGAAGACGTATTAAAGCGGGTGGCAGCTATGGAGTTTGACCGCTTCCTAAAGTACTACGAAAATGCAGAGGACCTGAACCTTAGAGAACGCAGCAGGAAAGATGCCGGCGACAGAGGAAGCGACAGGGATATGGGCAGGCGAAGAGACGACAGGAGCGAAGGTCGTGGTGACAGCCGTAAAGAATACAGCCGCGGTGGCAGCGGCGGCGGATACAGTCGCCTGTTTGTGAACCTTGGAACCAAGGATGGGTTTTTCAAAGCAAGTTTTCTTCAGTTCATCCTGGATATGAGCGATCTGAAAAAAGAAGTGTTGGGTAAAATAGACATGAAAGATATGACCAGTTGGATAGAGATCGATAAGGGCGCTGCTCAGCAAATGATCCGTTCTCTGGATGGCAAAAATTATAAAGGAAGAAGAATACGAATGAACGATGCGGATAGCGGTGGCCCGGCAAGAAGGCCAAGGAGAGGAGAGGCATAGAACAGATGAATACCGTATGTCGCATGAAGAAGTAAGCCCCTTATATATTCGGTGTTCCTTGTTCAACATTCGATATTTCTTTGTCAACCCTTCCACTGATCAATCAAAAATTAAGTGTCAGAATATATGGAGCAAGCAACTGAACAGACAACAGCAGTGGAAACATTATTGAAAAAACGCCCACTGATCATTTCCGGTCCTTGTAGCGCCGAAACGGAAGAGCAGGTAGTACAGACTGCCGTTCGGTTAGCCGCCACCGGTAAAGTAGATATGCTACGTGCAGGTATCTGGAAGCCACGTACCCGTCCCGGAAGTTTTGAAGGTATTGGTACCAAAGGGTTGCCCTGGCTGGAACAGGCAAAAAAGGCCTCCGGTTTACCCGTAGCAATTGAAGTGGCCACCGGCAAACAGGTGGAAGATGCTTTGCATTTTGGTGTGGATGTTCTCTGGATCGGGGCGAGGACCACTGTGAATCCTTTTAGTGTGCAGGAAGTGGCTGATGCGTTGAAAGGGGCAGATGTTCCGGTATTGATTAAAAACCCGATCAATCCTGACCTTGAATTATGGATCGGTGCAGTGGAAAGAGTAGCAAAAGCGGGCATTAAAAACATTGGACTGATACACCGGGGATTCAGTTCTTACGGCAATACAGAATACCGGAATGCTCCTATGTGGCACCTGGCTATTGAAATGAAACGCCGTAACCCGGATCTTTTAATGATCAACGATCCTTCCCATATATGCGGCAGAAGAGATATTTTATTAGATGTGGCCCAGAAAGCCATTGACCTTGATTTTGATGGCCTCATCATTGAAAGCCATATTGACCCGGATAATGCCTGGAGCGATGCAAAACAACAAATCACACCCGAGCGTTTGGGTGAGTTAATCGGTTCTATCATCTGGCGTAAAGAAGACATTAATTCCGACGAGTTGCATGCGGCAATGGAAAAAATGCGTTCACAGATCAATCAACTGGATGATGAATTGCTGCAACTGCTTGGCCAGCGGATGAAAGTGGCAGATAAGATCGGGGAGTATAAAAAAGACAATAATATCACTATCCTGCAAACCAACCGCTGGAATGCAATACTGGAAAGAGCTTTTGCCAAAGGTGATAATTTAGGATTGAGTAAAGAATTTGTGACTAAGTATTTTGATGCGGTTCACATGGAAAGTATCAATCACCAGAATAAGATCATGAATTCTTAAACTCCTCTAAATTTCCCCTGAGGGCAGATTGTTTATCCCCTTCCCGGGAGAGCCAGTCCCGTTTTTTACGGGAGGTTAGGGGTGGGTAACACTATGCTTACATGAAACATAAAAAATTTCAGTTCACGAATGCTGTTGTATCGTACTATTTCGATGCCCAATTTTCATACCTGGAAAAATTAGCACCGAAAGAAAATGCAGTGATCATTACAGATGAACATGTTTTTGCCGCGCATAAGAAAAAATTAAATGGGTGGAACACAATAGTATTAAAACCTGGCGAACAATATAAGATACAGCACACTGTAGATGTGGTGATCGAGCAGTTATTGGCCCTGGGTGCAGATCGTAAGACCACGCTGATCGGCGTTGGCGGGGGCGTGGTAACAGATATCACCGGTTATGTGGCCGGTATCTATATGCGCGGCATCTCCTTTGGATTTGTACCCACTTCACTCCTGGCTATGGTTGATGCATCGATAGGCGGAAAGAACGGGATTGATGTGGGGGTGTATAAGAATATGGTAGGACTGATCCGCCAGCCGAAATTTTTATTGTTTGATCCATCCCTCTTGAAATCTTTGCCGAAGGCTGAGTGGCAGAATGGTTTTGCGGAGATCATCAAGCATGCCTGTATCAAAGACGCAGCGATGTTCAGGTTACTGCAGCAGCATACACTTAGTCATTTTCAGAAAGATGGGGTTCTGTTATCATCCTTGATACAAAAGAATGTACTGATCAAAACAAAAGTGGTTGTTGGTGATGAATTCGAACAGGGCGAAAGAAAGCTGCTCAACTTCGG
>JBKJPR010000181.1:0-2690 GCA_046594275.1 Sediminibacterium sp. | reverse complement strand
ACTGGTGATACGGTTTTGCAAAGCTTCCGGTAATCTTGTTACAAAAGCTTTTTGTTCCGTATACGTTAAACCATCCGCATGCCCGAAATCTGCAGAATAATTTAAGGCAATTTTTTTAGGGTTTCTTTTAGTAATGATATCAATCAATGCATCCCACTGATCGGGAAATTTTTCCATATCCCAGGAAGCTTTGATGACTTCTCCAACATTATAACGGGCAATGGCCATTTTTTCAAATATGCCCGTTTCTGGGTTATGATAAAAAACCAATATGGTCCGCCTGCGGGCAGAAAGCCAGGTGGAAGGCAACATGGTTTTTAAAACAGGATCCTCATTATATTCACGGGCGATAATTACCCACATATCTATTTTTTCGCGGCTCATCAACGCCGGTAACAGTGTATTCAGCCTTTCAGCTAATATTTCATCCACTATGCGCGACTGGTCTTTTAAGGAAAATATTTCCTGGGCGCGCGCAGAAAACACGAAAGAGATATACACAAATAATGTAATGCATTTTTTCATACCCATCATTTTAGATTTATTATTTTATAAGCTTACGCCCACGGATGCCTGCCTGGGAATAATATAAGCGATTAATTCATCCAACTGCAAGCCTGCCCTTTCACAGGCATCATTGATGTCCTCCCTGGATACATTGGCTGCAAAGGATTTTTCCTTTAATCTTTTCTTTACGCCTTTAGTATCCATGCCGGCATATCCCCCCGGGCGCATAAGGGAATAGGCATGGATCAGCCCTGATAATTCATCAAACGCATACAGCATTTTATCCATCTTGGTTTCCGGCTCCACCCCAAAATGCAGGTGACCGTGTGAAGCGATGGCACGTATGATTTCCGGGTCAATATTTCTTTGTTCCAGTTCTTCAATGATCTTTTTGCAATGCATGTCGGGCCATTGATCCCAATCGGCATCATGTAATAAGCCTGCCATTTCCCATTTCCAGGAACCGGTTTCATCAAGGTTCTCTCTTTCCGTGGCCCAGCATTTCATTAGATGCGCCACCTGTTGCATATGAACTTTTAATTTAGGATTGAGCACCCAGTTGTTGAACAGTTCGTTTGCCTGCTCACGTGATAGAACATTTCCGCTATTTTCAGGGCTGCCAAACTGAGTCCTGCCAAGGTGTAATGACATATGATCTGTGTTTATTTCAAAGATAGGCGACTGATTTTGAAATAGCAGGGGTTACTATAATATCTTTAGGCCCGGATCTTATTCAGCCAACCTCAGTATATGAGTACTCACGTAAACTGCATACCCATAAAAATGTCTAATTCTTTGTAAATTTTCACTGATAAAAATAACTATGAGAACATATTCCCTTCTATTTACATTGATACTGGCAGTATTGATCATTGATGCGTGCAGTCCTAAACCCTATGCCGCTGCCAATAAATCGTATAAACAACAATCGAAAAAATATGCCGCGTTACTTCGAGAACTGCCGTTAGAAACGCCGGTATCAGATTCTTCCAAAATACCGCCCTTCTGGGTGGGTACAACCAATTTCAATATGCGAAAGCCCAGTTTCGTTATCATCCACCATACGGCCCAGAATTCTTGTGAGCAGACCCTCCAGACATTCACCAATGTGAGATCTGCGGTGAGTGCCCATTATGTTATTTGCAAGGATGGTACCCTGCACCATATGCTCAACGATTATATGCGTGCCTGGCATGGAGGCATCAGTAAATGGGGAAATTTAACGGATATCAATTCTGCGTCTATCGGCATAGAACTGGATAATAATGGCTTTGAATACTTCGACAGCCTCCAGGTCAACAGTCTGATCAGCCTGCTGGGAAGGTTGAAAAAAGAGTATGGTGTTCCGGCGGCCAATTTTATTGGTCATGGAGATATTGCCCCTACACGCAAGAACGATCCAAATTTCCGGTTCCCCTGGAAAAAGCTGGCAGATAAAGGATTCGGATTATGGTTTGATGAAGTAAGGGATACCGTACCTGTTGCGTTCAATCATATCCAGGCTTTACGCATTATTGGGTATGATGTAAAAGATACCACTGCAGCCATCCGTTCCTTTAAAAGGCATTTTTTGCAGGATACGACTAAGCAGATTAATGATATAGACAAGAGCGTACTCAATAACCTGCAAAAGAAATACATGTAGCCATTTTTTTTACTTAAAAGCTGTTTGAGTTAATTATATTTAAAACCCATTGCCACAGATGTCACAGATTAGCACAGAAAAAATCTGTGAAAATCTGTGTAATCTGTGGCGAAAAATGCTTCATAACTTGGTTTATATTACTAACTCAAAGAGCTTCTTAGTAGCCTGAGGTTTGGGTGGCAAATTAATTTCCCCCAAGTTCAAAGGCAAACAAACCCGAAGAGGCATATATTAAAACAAACAAGAATGGCGTTGAATGTTGAAAAATATAGGGAGATAACAGGCGAATTACTGTCGCATGGGGTAACACTTGTGGCAGTGAGCAAAACAAAGCCTGTAGAAGATATCCAGGCATTGTATGACCTGGGTCAAAGGGACTTTGGTGAAAATTACGTGCAGGAACTGGTGGACAAACAGGCCACTTTGCCAAAAGATATCCGCTGGCATTTTATCGGGCACCTGCAAAGCAACAAAGTAAAGTATATAGCGCCATTTGTGCATCTGATACATGGGGTGGATAGTATTAAATTATTGAAAG
>JBKJPR010000041.1:0-2547 GCA_046594275.1 Sediminibacterium sp. | reverse complement strand
AGTCCTACAGGAGTAGAAGAGAATATTCCTGATGAGCTGCCCACAAGTACTGGTACCGGGTCGGTAGTACCACTTACGCAATACGTTCCCGATGAATAATTGAATGCAGGTATCGGTTTTGGTATGACCGTTACTGTTACTGCCGTTCTGGACCCTGTACATCCGATGATGGTTGATTGTACATAATAGGTGGTTGTTGCAGAAAGTACCGGTGTTGTATACGTTGAACCGGATGCAAGAAAACTGCCGCCTGATGAGGCGGTGTACCAGTCGTAAGTTCCGCCGGATGTTGTTGCGGTCAAACTGGCTGTATTGCCCGCACAAATGGAAACATTGGCGGCGGTTGGTGCCGCCGGAATAGCGTTAACAGTGATCGTTGCAGTTGCCCTGGCACTGGCACATCCTGCAACAGTGGTCTGAACATAAAAACTGGTGGTACTGCTTAGTGCCGGACTCGTATAACTGGCGTTCGTGGCCAGCAGGGTGCCGCCGGTACTGGCGTTATACCATTGATAGGTGCCGCCTGGGGCAGTAGCTGTAACTGTTGCCGTGTTGCCTGCGCAAAGGGTTAGCCCAGAGGTAGTGGGAGTTGAAGGGATGGGGCTTACAGTAACCGTCACCGCTGTTCTTGCGCTTATGCAGTTCGATACCGTTGCCTGCACATAATAAATCGTTGAAGACGTAAGTGCCGGCGTAGTAAAAGCCGGGCCTGACCCCAGCAAAGTACCACCCGATGATGCATTATACCATTGGTAAGTACCGCCGGGTGCAGTAGCGCTAATGGTAGCAGTACTGCCTGTACAGATAGTGGTTCCCGCAGCCGTTGGCGCTGCGGGGATTGGATTGACCGTTGCCGTTACAGGGGTTCTGGCACTAGTGCAACCCGAGACCGTGGTCTGCACATAATAGGTGACCGTACTGTTTAATACGGGTGTTGTAACGGTACTGCCCGTCATTAACAGGCTCCCGCCGGTAGCGGCATTGTACCAATCGTAACTGCCACCCGGTGCTGTAGCGGAGAGTGATGCAGTATTTCCAGCACAAATTGATGGCCCCGCTGCGGTAGGGGCCGCAGGTATGGGTGTTACGGTTACAGTAACGGCGGTTCTTGCACTTGGGCAGGCCAAGACCGTGGTTTGCACATAATAAGTTGTGGTGGCATTTAATACAGGGGTGGTATAACTGGCGCCTGTAAAAACTAAATTTCCTCCTGATGCAGCATCATACCATTGATAGGTGCCGCCGGGTGCTGTGGCGGTTAAGGTGGCAGTATTGCCGGAGCAAATAGTAACTCCTAAAGCGGTGGGAGCCGAGGGTGTGGGAGCTTGGGTTACTGTAACAGAACTGGAAATGGGTGCACAGCCGGTTGTATTATCGGAGACCGTTACCGTATAGGTTCCCACCACTGCAGTTGATATAGTGGAAATAGTTGCCCCCGTACTCCACAGATAGGTATAGGGAAGATTACCACCGGAAGGGCTTGCGGTTAAAGTAACACTGGCCCCGGAACAGATTGCCGGGCTTGCCGGTGATATAGGGACCGTTAATGCAGGTGACGTATATACCCTGATGGTATCTGACCTGGCGCCTGAACAACTTGTTGAGCCACTTACCTTATAATCAATATAGGGCGGCGATCCAACCTTGGGGGTTACAGTTGTGGATATGCAATTTGTACTACAGCTCAGGTTACTGTTATATTGGCCGGCGCTGCCGGGGAATATGGATGTCCACACAGTAGATGCTGCTGTTAAACCTGTAACACTCATGGTACCCGAACAGTTCTCTCTTAATGTAAGATCCGCGGAACCTTTAACTAATGAAGAAGCTGTGATCCGGTATACAACGCTATTATTCCCCGGTTTGCAGAAAGATATACATACGGTGGACAGACCGGTGATACAGGCAGGTGTGCCAATATTAATCGGTGTTCCGCAATTGATGGAATATTCGCTGGTACCGGTGACCTGGTCAGCGGTAAAATTAATCAGGTCAGTGGCCGAATTCAGAATGATGTTAAATCTGATACAGTTATTGTCGGCCCCCGGGGTTCCCACGCAACTTGTCCCGTTCCTGGATGAATTAAAGACCCAGGGAGTATCTGCTTTGGCTGAAAGGTTAACTGTAAAGACTGTTGATGTGCCCGTTCCGCATTGTGCCTCAATTTGATTGGACCAAAACACGAGTGCCAGAAGTAAACCTATCATTTTCCCTTTACTGATCCAGCGGAGGCGTTCACGCTCATAGGTCAGCAATAAAGAAATGATATTCAGTTTCATCAATTGGATTTTATGTTCCGACAAATATTAACGTAGATTAATACATGCCGGCCTTAGGATAGAAGCTTCTGGTAATACAAAATTGCGAAAAAAATATTGATTTTCTCAGGGCTGGTGGACAGCGCAGTTGATTGGATGCTAAAAATACGGGTTTTTCGGTAATGGGTTACTTACTGGCAATGCCAGCACACAGAAATACTTTAGAATGCGTTTATCATAGAATATTCTGGATACTGCGGATAGAAAATCACGGGTTATTTATAGTGCA
>JBKJPR010000029.1:0-2842 GCA_046594275.1 Sediminibacterium sp. | reverse complement strand
TTAAATGTGCTGTCAAACATGTTTTTCTGGCTGCCGATAAAGAAGATAGCCAGCAGCAGCAATACCAAACCCCCAAGCACCAGGGCGCCTGTTTTTATTTTTTGAGAAGCTAATAGTTTCATATGGGTTATTTAAAAAATGAATTAATAAATGGGTCATCACTGTTTGATAGTTCTTCATAAGTACCTTCCGCTATGAATTCACCCTCATTAATGATTAATATCCTGTCGGCGGTTATTTTAGCGCAGGGTATATCGTGTGTAATAATGATCGAAGTGGTGTGGTATTTTTTTTGCATGTCCAGGATCAGGTGACTGATCTCTTTGGACGTGATGGTATCCAGCCCGGTGGTAGGCTCATCGTATAAAATGATTTCCGGTTTCACGATCAATGTCCTTGCCAGCGCCATCCGTTTTCTCATCCCACCCGATAATTCTGAAGGCATTTTATCAATGGCATCTGATAAGCCTACTGATTCCAGCACTTCCTCACAAAGTTTATCTATCTGTTGGTTATCTTTTAATTTCAAAACACGTGTAAGGGGGAACATGAGATTTTCCCTTACGGTCATCGAATCGTATAAAGCGCCGCTTTGAAACAGAAAACCAATCCGGGTACGGAGTTCTTTCAGTTCGTCTTTAGTGATCTCGTTAACATCTTTTCCCAATACGGTCAATTCACCTGCGTCAGGTGTTATCATACCCACAATACATTTAATCATAACGGATTTGCCCGATCCTGATTTCCCCAATACCACTACATTCTCTCCTTTGGCAACGGTAAGGTTAATATCTTTTAATACTTCATAATCCCCGAAAGATTTTTTTAGTCCTTTTATTTCTATAATATTTTCCATTTTCCTTTTATCAGGTATAAACTAATGTATTGGTGATCTGTACCGTGATTGCGTCGAGCAGGATGATCCATATGGAAGCTGTTACAACAGAGGCGTTGGCTGCAATGCCCACACTTTCAGTTCCTTTATTGGAGTGATAACCTTTGTAGCAGCCAATGAACCCGATCGTAAAACCAAACAGTATCGTTTTAATAAACGCCGGAAAAAAATCTGAGAACACAAGGGCCTGGAATGATTTAGCAAAATATAACTGCGCCGTCATATTACCGGAAAGATTGGTGCCAAAGTAGCCGCCTGCCAATGCTACCGTATCAGCCAGTAAAGTAAGTATGGGAACCATCAGTGTGCATGCCAGGATACGGGTAACCACCAGGTATTGAATTGGGTTGGCGCCCGACACCTCCATGGCATCAATCTGCTCCGAAACATTCATACTGCCCAATTCAGCGCCAATACTGGAAGCTATTTTACCCGCGCAGATCAATCCGATAATCACCGGGCCGATCTCACGTATTATAGAAATAGAAACCATACTTGGAACATAATTCTGCGCGCCAAATTCTTTTAAAGTAGGAAGGGATTGAAGTGTAAGAACGAATCCAAGAATAAAGCCGGTAAGTACTACAATGCCGATGGATTTATAGCCGATCAAATAGCATTGTCGTATGAACTCGTTCCATTCAAAGCCATTTTTGAAAATATTCCGCAGAAAACGTAAAAAGAATTCTACCTGGTCACCACTCTCTTCCAGCAGTGAAGTAAGATAAGAGGGTGCTTTCATTACTTGGGTTTATTGGCAGGACAATTGAAAACTTCATACCGTTGTTTTAACGGGGAAAAATTTCTACACTTTTATTCCGTTTTTTACCCCTCAATTTGTACCTGTTTGGCATAACTATTTCAGTTGGTTTTATTAAAGCATATGGCTATTTATCTGATCGAGGCAGTGCAGAAGCGCCTTAATCTGCCCGAGATACAAAAAATAGCCCCTAATCCGGAAGTGGCTTCTTTGAAAGTACCTGTAACTATTTCACAAGTGGCACTGGTTAGTGTAATGGCAGCTTTGTATAAACTTACCAGAACCACGAAGGGCTGCGTTGCATTATTATTATCGGGGAAAAAAGATAATTGGCTGGATCTGGAAGGCGCTTTTGGAAAGCAGTTACCGGAAATCATCGGTAAAGTTGACCGATATGGAATAGCTGACCCTGTTGCTACAGAACAGTTGCTGCGAAAGATTGCAAATGCCTGTTTGCAGATCATGCACGAGGAATTGGTTGATAATATCAGTACGGAAAGTGTAAAAGATATAATGTCGGTACAAAGGCATAATATTTTAATGTATGCACCGGAAGACCTTCATCTTGGAAAAATGTTATCCGACAGTGTGCTGGATGATTCTACCCATAAAATGGGAGGCACGGTATCTAATCTGGTACATTAGATCGGAAACCTATTTGATAAAAATATATACTATGAAACCAACCGAATGGCCGGATAACCCGGCTGATAATAATATTTTCTAATGTAAAAACGCTCTTATGAAAAATCTCGGCATTGTATTGGTCATTGCAGGCGTGCTAATGTGTTTTTTTAATTCGTTTTCTTTTGTAAAAGAGAAAAAGATAATTGACATTGGTCCCCTGGAAGTTACTCAAAAGGAAAACAAGAGAGTAGGCTGGCCTTTATATGCGGGCGTAGGGGTTGGGCTGTTAGGGATCGGATTGATAGCCATGGATAAAAAGGGCAAATAAAAAAACAAGCATGGAAAAAAATCTGCAAAGTGATGAAGCCATCAGTAAGTTACAGACTTTGATCAGTGGTATCAAAACCTGTATGCTTATCACATCTGGGAAATCGGGTAAACACGCCACAAGACCGATGGCAGTAGTGGATACGGACAGCCAGGGGAATATCTGGTTCTTTGCGAGTAATGATTCCAATAAAGTAAAAGATATTGAACTGGATCAACAGGTGCAACTGTTA
>JBKJPR010000381.1:0-6969 GCA_046594275.1 Sediminibacterium sp. | reverse complement strand
GTCAGTACCCCGTTCATGCCCAGGGCTACAAAAACCATTGCCAAAAAAAGTTTTACGAGAGTGCCGGTTTTTGGCTGGGTGTATGCATTCGGAAGTGTGTTGGTTGACAGGAAAAGTGATGCCAGCAGGAGAAAAAGCTACGAGGAAATGAAACGGATGCTGGCCATAGGCCTTGATATGGTGATATACCCCGAAGGCACCCGCAACCGTACCAACGATCCACTGAAAAATTTTTACGATGGTGCATTCCGGTTAGCAGTGGATACCCAAAAACCTGTACTGCCTGCCGTATTGTTTCACACAAAAAAAGTATTGCCTGCCAATAAGTTCTTCTATTTATATCCCCATACACTTGAAATGCATTTTTTGCCCGCTGTTGAATCAATTGGGGTTTCTCCAGAGGAACTTAAGACCACAGTCTTTAACCTAATGTGGGACTATTATTTATTGAATGATCATCAGTAACTGGAGAAGGTCCTGCTCCTGTTGATCTTCAGATCGCGCAGGATGCCTGATTTAGGACTAAGCGTGATATTGAATGAACGGTACAGGCCTATTGGATTAACATTGATAGATAGTTGCCAGCAATGCATTTCGCGGGAGATGAACATACTTAACTGCTGGAGCCCCCCATTCGAAAAATCATAATACCCTGTGCCGCCTAATTTCCATTTTGACGTGAGGCTGAAATCACCGTTAAAGTTCACACTGGAAGTAGTAAGGGTTTCAAAACCGCTGTAATCAGTCTTAAACTGACGGGTAAAATTGAGTGAGTAGGATAATGATAATGTCCAGGGGATATTGAAATCTGTGAACTCAGCAGGATTAGCGCGTGCGAACTGTAATTGTCTTTGCTGCTCATCGGGTGTCATGAATGGATCAACCGGCAGTTGCCTGTCCTTATCCTCCTTTCCATCTTTGCTTTTACTGGAAAAAGAAGTAGAGATAGCCAGGTTACCACCCGTGATCCTCCCGAATTTAAACCGGCGGGGATCCCAGAATAGCTTCTTAATCCTGGTACCATTGGTACTGTCAATATCATAGGGATCTAAACTGGCTGAAGCGGTGATATTGACCTTATCGAACAAAGTGCTTCTGGCATAAAAAGAAAAATTGCCGAGGGCAAAACTATCGGCCATTAAATTATAGGATGAATTAAATCCAAAGCCATCAATCAGCTTCACCTTTTTATCTGCCTTACCGCTTGTATCGGTTTTGTCTTTTACTTTCATCTCCAGCAGGTTGTCTACCCCAAAACCAATACCGCCAAATGCACCTTCAGAAAAAGATCCGATAATACCCCCGTCAAATTGTGATACACGTATAGTACGTCCGGTGGCATCCACCTGGAGGTCTTTATAATATTTAGCGGCAAAATCGGGCTTGTAGTTAAAGGAGATATTGGGCCGGATCTCGTGCCGGATGGCTTTGATTTTGCTGTTGGGTGAGAAAGTATAGGTGCCGAAAATACGGGTGTTGATACCCAGCCCAAAACTCATTTGCCTGGCTGCATAAAACCCTTTCTGTATCACGGTATCCACTTTCAATAATGGATTGTTCCAGTTTCGCAGTATCCTTTGCCCATACCAGCGTTCTTCATAAGACACACTGGGCGCAACCGTGATGGGGCCTAGCGAAGGCAAGGATAGCGTGATGGGAATATTGTGTACCGCGCCCCATTGTACGGTATCCAGCAACCGCCGGAAATTAAACGCAGTATCATAAAAAGATACCTGGTTCTGGAAATTACCGCTGTACCCCACCCCTATTTTTTCGTACCATTTACCCGAACCTACCTGGTCCTTTTGCTGGAAAGGGTATAATGTAACCATATTAAAATTCGCCGTAGGCAGGCTCAGGTTTACCAGCCTGGAAACACTGTTCTGGTTATGGTTGATATTGAGCGACAGGTTATATTTTCCTTTCCAGTCCTTACTGTAATTGATAGAGGAATTCAACTGATTCTGGAAATTCTGAAATGGATTATTAAGCAAGCTTTGATTGAAACGTGTACTGCCGAAATTCACATTGGCCGAAAAATTCGTACCGGGCCTGGCACGGTTATCACTGCTATGGCTCCAGTTGATCATGAAAGATTTTGAATTGCTGAACTCCTCTTTGGAGAACGGACTCCTGTTCAATGCCTTGGTATTCTGGAAGGTGAGATTTACATTTCCTGTGAACTTGTAACGCCGGATATATTTTGAATTAAAGTTCAGGTTCCATCCCCCGTAAGAATACAGGTTTGCACGCGTGGTGACATCCACATACTCACTGATCACTTTGTAATAGCCGAGCCCTTCCAGTCCCAGGCCAAAATCTTCACTGGCTGTAAAAGCGGGTAACAACACACCGGAATGGCGGGCTTTGTTCAAGGGGAATATACCGAATGGTACAGAGATCATGGGTATCGGCACCGATTCGATCTCAGGGTATACACGGCCTGTAACCCCCAATTTGTTATTGATGATCTTTAACCGGTTAGTACGGAAAGCAAAATGCGGGGTATCAAGGTTACAGGTGGTAAATCGCGCATTGCGTGCAAATACCTCATCTGCATTTACCTTTTTTAGGTATTGCGCATTTACAAATATTTCGCCTTCCTGGAAAAAAGTGTTCCTTGTTAATGCTTTACTGGTTTTGAGGTTATACAAAATAGTATCACTTATCGATTTTAAATCTCCCTGGGTAAACTGTGGCTTGGCAGAAAGATTGCCCGTTGAATCAGTAGAACCATACGCTTTCACCGTTTCGGTACGTTGTTCATACTGAATGGTAGCTGCTTCTAATTTCAGGTCTTTATATTCTGTCCTGGCTTTTCCGTAGAGTAAGAATTGGCGTGTAGGTATGATCAGGACACCGGAGTCATCCGCATGGTATTTTATGGGCACATCAATAGAGTCTTTCGAAATTTTTAAAGTATCGATCAGGATTACTGAATCCACTCCGGACTTTTTAACAGAGCTATCTGCGCGGATGGTCCTGCTGCGGCTAATAACAATTGTATCTTTTGCAGTCTTAGCCGGAATAGTATCATATTGAGTTAAAAAAGCGACAAAACTTTTCCGGTGCCCCCCATAGGCCTGCACATAAAACGTTAATATGAGCAAATATGCTGCAACTATAATACCCCGGCACGTTTTTACGTTAATTTTGTAGCGTTTACTCATGTTCACAATGGCAAAAATAGGGTCTTAGTTGTGTAAATACGATTCCAGGCAAAATCCTTTAACGAAATGATATGTTGATCAGAAAATACGCTGCTTTGGTTTTGTTAAGCTTTGGTTCATTGCTTTTCTCATCGTACATCATTGAAAGCAGCAACCCTTTTCAAAAACAGGCTTTAAAAAGGATTATCATAGATGCGGGGCATGGCGGAGCAGACCATGGGGCGTCTGGCCGTTACTCAACGGAAAAAGACATTTCCCTGGCGATTGCCCTGAAACTGGAGCAGATGCTGAAAGAGGAAATGCCGGATGTGGACATCTTAATGACCCGAAGGACTGATGTTTTTGACAAGGTTACCCGGAAAGCCCAGTTGGCCAATGAAGCGAAAGGGGATCTGTTTGTCTGCATTCACGTAAATGAAGGCGGTGGCCCTATCAGACACAGCGAATTCATTGGATACCATGAAGAGACCCGGTATAAGGGCAAAGGCAGGAAAAGAAAAAAATATACGGTCAAAGTAAAGGATTACCGCTACTGGACCACTCCCAACCCTGCCCGGGGAACCGAGACCTTTATTTATGGTGTGGATAAAAGTAATGCCGCCAGAGCAGCTTTAAGCGAGAATGAGGATATGTACCTTGACAGTGTATCAGCTAAAGAACTGAAAGACTTTAATCCAACAGATCCTGCGAAGATGATGATCATCAATATGAAAACGCAAACTTATTTTGCAAGGAGCGCCAACCTGGCCCTGACCATAGAAGAAGAGTTCGGGAAAGTGGGCCGTGTAAGCCGGGATGCCAAGCAAAGACAGAAAGGCATTTGGGTATTACAGGCAGTGGCTATGCCGGCGGTACTGGTTGAAACAGGCTTTATCTCCAATCCCGAGGAAGAAGACTATTTAAACAGCGAAAATGGCCAGAGAGAAACCTGTGAAGTACTGGTCAGGTCCCTTAAGCGGTATAAATTTTCGCTTGAAAAACAAATGTCCGGTTTAAAGAATGCGGGCGGCACGGGCAAATAGAACCCCTTTATTTTAACAGCCATAACCCATACCCATTACTGGAAGAAACCTTAGTTTTGTGGCCTATGAAGATATCGAACGAAACGAAGGTGGGTGCATTAACCGCCATCGCCATTACGCTATTAATATTGGGTTTTAATTTTCTGAAAGGAAAGACCTTATTCAAAACAGGCAATATTGTTTATGCAAGATATACCGATTCGAAAGGTATCATGATATCAAACCCTGTATTGGTCAATGGTTTCCAGGTGGGTTCTGTACTTGATATCGAAAATGCAGATAAAAATCTGTCGTCTATCATTATAGCCATCAAATTGAAGGACAATTACAATATTGCGGTTAACTCCGTGGCCAGTATCAAAGATAATCCCTTAGGCACCCCCAGTATTTCCATTGCTTTAGGAAATGCAACCCAATACCTGAAACCGGGCGATACTTTATTAACTGTTACTTCGCCGGGATTATTAGGCAGTGTGATGAGTACATTGGGGCCCGTTGGCGACCAGATCAAGGTCACAGTTCATACGCTTGATAGTGTTCTAAAAAACATCAATACCATATTCGATCCCAATACGAAGAATAACCTGCAACAGGTGATTGCAAATATGAACAGGACTACGGCCAGTCTGGCAGTGTCCTCTGCTTCTATACAGGCCATGCTGAATGAACAGTCGGGGGCCCTTAACCAGTCGCTGAAAAATGTGAACAGTTTTACCAGGAACCTGTCCGATAACAATGAGAAGATAACAAGGTCATTGAACAATGTAGAAAAAACAACAGATAATTTCGCTAAGGCTGATATCACCGGAACGGTAGATAAACTGAAATTGGCGGTTGCCAATCTGAATAATATGCTTGAAAAAGTTGGTTCGCAGGATGGGACTTTAGGTAAGCTGATGAATGATAAGACCCTGTACAATAATCTCAACAATACCGTTCGGAGCGCCAACATCTTACTCGATGATCTGCGGGTACATCCCAAACGTTATGTGAATATTTCTGTATTCGGTGGAAAAGACAAAGGCACTGCCCTGACCGCGCCACTCAATGATTCTACCCAGAAACAACCTTGATTTGGCAAAGCGATTCATATACTTTTTTATTGCATTACTTGCTGCACAGGCTGTTATGGCACAGCGTACTGGTGATACCACTAAACAGGATGGAGGGAAAATAGAGATCATTGCTGCCGACAGGTTCGCTATGAAAACAGTTGATTCGCTGCATCAATACATTTCATTGGCAGGCAAAGTAGTGTTACGGCAGGATAAAACCCTTTTCTATGCCGACAGCGCCATCCTGAACCAGATAGATAATTCTTTGGAAGCTTTTGGCAATATCCATATCAATGATGCCGACAGTGTGCATACCTATTCACAATATTTAAAATACCTGGGCAAAGAGAAGAAAGCGTTCCTTAAAAAAAAGGTCAGGCTTACAGATGGCAAGGGAGAATTGACAACAGATGAACTGGAATATGATGTAACGCTTAAAATAGGCACTTACCTGAAAGGCGGAAAATTAGTGAACAAGAAAACCGTTCTGACAAGTACAGAAGGGTATTATTATGGGGATACCAAAGATGTACTCTTCAAACGGAAAGTGTTACTGATAGATCCGGAATACAAAATATATACAGACACTTTACAATACAATACGTCCACTGAAATTGTCACGTTCACTTCTCCGAGCCGGATCATCAGCGACAGCGGCAGGAGGGTGATCAGGACCCGGGATGGTTATTTTGATTTGAAGAATAAAAAAGGGTTCCTATATAAACGTTCGGTGATCGATGACAGCATGTATACCTTCACTGCCAACGAGATGGCATTTGATGATTCAACCAAACTGAGCGAGTTCAGGGGCAATGCCGTGTACCGGGGAAAAGATACAGCACAGGGTTTTGATATGATCGCCAATAATATCAAGACCGATAGAAAAAAAGATATCTTACTGGCCACTGAAAAACCTATTTTGCTGATCAAGCAGGGCCGGGATTCTATTTTTATTACAGCAGACACTTTGTATTCGGCAAGATTATCTGACCTGCTAAAGACAAGGAAGGTACCAACGATCCGTAAACCGATAATCGATACAACAAAATCTGATACCAGCAAGAACCTGTTGAAGTCTGTACGGGCCACGGTGACAAAGCGTTTGGTACCCCCTGCCATTGATACAGCAAAATCAGACAGTACCAACAAATTCTTTGAGGCATATTATCATGTAAGAATATTCTCCGATTCCTTACAGGCTATGGGCGACAGTTTGTTTTATTCCCTGGAAGATTCTGTTTTCCGTTTGTTCAAGAGCCCGGTGGTATGGGCGCAGGAGAACCAGATAACGGGCGATACCATTTATCTTTTTATCAAAAACAAAAAGCCAGAGCGACTATATGTTTTTGAAAATGCCATGGCTATCAGTAAAGTGGATAGTACGCAATACTTCAACCAGATAAAGAGTACCACAATAAATGCCTTGTTTACAGACGGTAAGATCAATTTTATGCGGGCCAAAGGCAGCGCTGAAAAAGTGTTTTACATGCAGGATGATTTTAAAAAATTCATTGGTGTAGATAAATCCAATGCCGATATGCTGGATGTGATATTCGAAGACAGCAAACCCAAAAGGATCACTTTCTTCAGCAACCTTGATGGCACTACCTACCCGATGCGTCAGGTGAATCATGAAGAACTGAAAATACGCAACTTTAAATGGCTGGATGCGATTAGGCCCAAGAGTAAGTTTGAATTACTGGCCAACTAGGATCGCGGATT
>JBKJPR010000157.1:0-2699 GCA_046594275.1 Sediminibacterium sp. | reverse complement strand
GGTTAATGATCTCTTTGGTAGAAGGAGAGGTAACCGTACTTGTCAGTAGTACCACTGCTCCGGATATAGAAGCAGCAACGGCTTTATCAATCGCTTCAAAAGTGACTTCTTTACCGTTGATGGTAGGGAAACGTAAACGGGCAGTATCATACAGATCCAGTACAGAAGCCTGCACACGTGCAGACGTACCCCCCTGTGTGATAGGGCTGAGTCCGTTACCTTCTATCTTAATCGGGCGGCCATCACGCACTTTCGCTAATACACTTACTACATCACCATCCTGCACGTACGTAGTTGCATAATATTTGGAAATGCCCGGAACAATATCTTCGGGTTTATTTGCGAAAGGAATGGCCTTTTTAATAGGCATTTCGCAACTGGCGGCTACCGCTGCAGCGGCTGTGCTAAAACCAAGATATTTTAAAAAGTCCCTGCGTGGCGCTTTGGCGTCTAAAAAGCTGGCGCTTTCCTCGGCCACAAAAGGCAATTCATCCCTGAATTCGTCTTTTACATCTTTATTGTAAGCTTCAGACTGATTCAGCTCTCCAAAACTTTGCCAGTGCTTTTTTTGCTCCATAATTAACCCCTAACCCCTAAAGGGGGATTATTTAAAACCGTTATGAAAATATTAAGAACTAACCCCTCTTCAGGCCTGTCCGATAAACAGGCGGAGGATTGGGGGTTTAATAATGACATTTCTGACATTCCGTACCACCGATCTTTTCCACTGTGATGCCTTTTGTGCTATCGATCTTACCGCTTTTTAAATCCTGGTGGTATTTTTCATAGATGCTGTAAAAACCATTGTCTTTGAACTGTACTTTGGTTTCGCGGTGACAGTTGATGCACCAGCCCATGCTCAGGTCTGTGAATTGTTTTACTTCATCCATTTTCTGGATCTCACCATGGCAGGTCTGGCACTGAACCTTACCGGTTTTTACGTGTTGAGAGTGGTTGAAATAAACGTGATCGGGAAGATTATGAATTCGTGCCCACTCAACAGGTTTGGCCTTGCTGGCATCCCAGGGTTTGCCTTCTTCAAAACCTGCATATTTATATAATTTCTTTATCTCGGCGGTGCCATTCACCTCTTCTCCATCTTCATTATATATCTTTTCGCCTTTATACTCATTTATAGCCATATGGCAATTCATACAGATATTAACGGAAGGAATAGTGGCCTGTTTGCCCTGGTAAACACCGATATGACAGTACTGGCAGTTAATCTGGTTAACGCCTGCATGTACTTTATGCGAATAATAGATAGGCTGCACCGGCTGGTAATCTTTGCTACGTCCCAAACCCATAGCGCCTTTCGAAGTAAGGTACCCCCCTACCACGAACAGGATAACTGTGAGCATAGCTATATAACTCTTGTTCTTCCAGAATGGAACGGGTTCAACAGCAACATGTCCTTCGCGCTCATCGGCCAGTTTTTTCAGGTTGGAATTCACCTGTAATAAGGTAAGGGCTACCACTGCGAGGATGAGGGTAAGGATACCGAATAATAAACTATTATCTCCTTCTGCGCTCTTCGCACCGGCCGGGTTGGCGCTGGCAGCAGGAACTGTGGCCGGATCCGGCACACTCTTCACATAATCCAGTATTGCATCGATATCTTTTTCAGATAATGAGGGAAAACCGGTCATTAAAACAGGGCTATACTCCTTGATCAGGTTAGCCGCATAGGCATCGGTTTTGGCGAAACCGGCTGGGTTATGTATCCATCCATACAATTTTTTCCTGTCGGACCAACGTTCTTCCGTACCCGCCAGCGCCGGGCCTGTTAATTTCTTATATACCAGGTGGCAGGAGGCACAATTGGTCTGGAACAGGGTCTGTCCATTTTGCGCATTTGCTGAATAACCCAAAAAACTCAGGAAAAGAATTGTTCCGGCAACATATGTTTTGGCTAAACGTCTAAAAAATATCATATTCACAAACTGTGGTTCTTGGTGTGGAAAAATATCCGTGAACGGGTGCAAAAATATGACAGGAAGCTGACAAAAACTAAACCTTGAAAAATTTTTTTTAGCCTTGTCTGGCTTGCATTTCAGCGGATTGGTGCATTAATTATTCAAATCGTGTCATGCTTTCACAAACGAAATTGAATAATCAGGCTTAATTAGCCCTTACTAACCGAAGATAAAAGATAACTCAGATATTTATCCCATTTTTGAAGCATGTTTAAACGTTTACAGGAAAAATGGGGGGTAAGTATCCGTCAATTCTGGATCATTTTTATCGTATTTGGCCTTACCGGCACTACCACTGCCATCCTCACCCGTTATATTACTGCCTGGCTGGGTATGAATGCAGATACTTATTGGGCATGGAAGCTCTTATTGCGCGTAGCTATGCTTGTATTGGGCTATCAGTTTATCCTGCTTGGTTATGGCGCTTTACTGGGACAATGGCGGTTTTTCTGGAAATATGAACGCAAGCTGCTGAAGAAGTTAGGAGTCTGGAGTCCGAAGTCGGGAGTTGAGGGCGGGAGGCTTTTTATAGCAGAAAATAAAAATCCGGTCCGCGCCAAAGAACGCCAAACGTCAAACACCAAACGCCAAACTAAAAAAATCGCCATTTTCGCCTCCGGCGCGGGTTCAAACGCTGAAAAGATCATAGCCCATCTAAAAAATCATTCTTCAATCGAAGTTTCGCTGGTTGTATGCAATAAACCTGAAGCGGGTGTGCTGGCT
>JBKJPR010000040.1:0-2711 GCA_046594275.1 Sediminibacterium sp. | reverse complement strand
ACGGTATGCTTTTCCTGGTACTCACTCATGTCAATACGCGTCAACATACTCTCATCATCAAACAGGTATTCAGCCAGCGCTTTGGCCAGTTCTGTTTTACCCACACCTGTGGTGCCTAAGAAAATAAATGATCCGATCGGTTTTTTAGGATCCTGTAATCCCGCACGGCTCCGCCTGATGGCATCTGCCACTGCAGTGATTGCTTCTTCCTGCCCTACTATACGGTTATGAAGTTCTTCTTCCAGATGGAGGAGTTTTTCCCTATCGCTCTGCAACATTTTGTTCACTGGGATACCGGTTGCTTTGGCAACATTCTCTGCTATATCTTCTGCATCCACTTCTTCTTTCAGCAAACGCTTATCAGTAGAACTCTCCAACTGTGCCATCAACTCATTAATCAACGCTTCCTGTTCCTGTACTTTACCATAGCGGATCTCGGCTACTTTACCATAATCACCATTACGCTCCGCCTGTTCTGCCTGCTGTTTCAGTTCTTCGATCTTTGCTTTGGCATTTTGTATTTTTTCTACCAGTTCTTTTTCCTGTTGCCATTTTGCTTTCAGTGTATCGCGCTCCACTGTCAGGTTGCTTATAGTAATATTCAACTCTTTCAGTTTATCCTTATCATTCTCACGTTTAATGGCTTCCCGCTCAATTTCCAACTGGCGGATCTGCCTGTCGAGTTTATCGAGTTCTTCCGGCATAGAATTCATTTCCAGGCGGAGTTTGGCTGCGCTTTCATCTATCAGGTCTATGGCCTTATCGGGTAAGAAACGGTCGGTCATATACCGGCTGGATAACTCAACTGCGGCAATGATCGCTTCGTCTTTGATCCGTACATGGTGGTGTGTTTCATACCTGTCTTTCAATCCACGCAGAATAGAGATCGCATCCTCCATACTGGGTTCATTAATCATCACTTTCTGGAAACGGCGTTCCAGCGCTTTATCCTTTTCAAAATATTTCTGGTATTCATTCAGCGTAGTTGCGCCGATGGCTCTCAATTCGCCACGTGCGAGTGCAGGTTTTAAAATATTGGCTGCATCCATAGCGCCTTCACCGCCACCTGCACCGATCAGGGTATGTATCTCATCAATAAACAAAATGATCTCTCCATCACTGGTAGCCACTTCTTTTACAACACCTTTCAAACGTTCCTCAAACTCACCTTTATATTTGGCACCGGCAATCAATTGCCCCATATCCAGTGTAAAAATTGTTTTTGAGCGTAGGTTTTCAGGCACATCCCCATTGATGATACGCATAGCCAACCCTTCCACAATGGCTGTTTTACCTACACCTGGCTCGCCAACAAGGATCGGGTTGTTCTTACTGCGGCGCGTCAAAATATGCAGCGTCCTGCGGATCTCTTCATCACGCCCGATCACCGGATCCAGTTTCCCATTCCTTGCCAGTTCATTCAGGTTCCTGGCAAACTTATTCAGCATATTGAGCTGGGTTTCCTGAGTCTGCGATTGAATGGTATCCCCTTTACGCAGATCCTTAATAGCTGTGATCAGTCCTTTTTCGGTAAGTCCCGCTGCTTTCAGTGTTTTGGAAGTATCATCATTTACCTGCAGCAAAGCCAATAACAAATGTTCTGTACTGATAAATTCATCTTTAAATTCTTTCAAAACACCGTTTGCTTTCAGGAAAACATTGTTCAGGTCGCGGCTTACGTTTTGTGCAGGTTCACCGCTTTGCACTTTGGGCAGTTTTGCAATGCCCTCATCTACCTTGCTTTCGGTAAAAGCCACATTTACGTTATTTCGTTTTACTAAAAATTCCACAGGACTATCCTTATCCGCCAGCAAAGCTTTCAACAGGTGATTGGTCTCAATATTTGGGTTACCGTTATTGAAAGCCACCTGTTGCGCCGCCTGGATGGTTTCCTGCGCTTTAATGGTATAGTTGTTTAAATTCATATAAGTATTTTTTATCTTTGCGTGTACGTTAGGGTTATGATAAACTTCTTATCTTGTTTAACAGGAAGCCATACATTGTAAGCAAAAATTGTTCTCAAACTTCCCAGCCAGCAATGGTGCAAAAAATCGGAAAATATGTCTGTAAAACCTTATTTACCCTGCATGAAAGGCAGTCTGATATTGATTTGTATGCTATTCTTTCAGGTAACCCGGGCACAATATAATTTTACAGGGGTGGATCAGAAACTGGAAGCTGCTAAAAAAGAATTGGGCGGGAATGCGGTAGCGCTTGTTTATAAAGACGGGAAACTGATTTATCAAAAAAATCTTGGCGAGTTTACGGCCAAAACACAGGCCCCGATAGCCAGTTGCAGCAAATGGCTGACAGCGGCCCTTGTAATGACCTTTGTAGACCAGGGGAAGCTTTCACTGGATGATAAAGTGAGTAAGTACCTGCCCATTTTCACCAAGCATTCGAAGGGGTTTATTACGATCAGGGATTGCCTGTCTCATTTAACAGGTATAGAATCAGAGCCTTTTCGTTTACTGGGCCGGAAAAAATTTGCCACTCTGGAAGAGGAAGTAGATGATTTTGCCAGCAAAAAAGAAATCATATCGAACCCGGGTATCGAGTTCCGCTACAGCAATATTGGGTTGAATATTGCCGGTCGGGTGCTGGAAGTAATGAACCGTAGAAGTTTTGAGCAACTGATGCAGGAACGGATCACCCGCCCGCTCATGATGCGGAATACAAGTTTTTCCAGCTTTAGCGCAGTGAATCCATCG
>JBKJPR010000032.1:0-3870 GCA_046594275.1 Sediminibacterium sp. | reverse complement strand
GTTCAGCCAATTTCAAATTATTTTTTAGTTAATCACCTATCACTCTTTAAATTGCCAAAATTCATAAATTTTACATCTGCCAACATCGGGTTTTGTGCAAGCGGGGCTGGACGTTGTATCAATCGGCTGCAACTCGCTACTGTACTTCATCTGGGCTTGACGGAATACTATTCAACTTTAGTTCTTAACTTGTACTTTTAAAACAAAACTGGGCTTCAGTTCCGGGCTGGACGGAATACTATTTCCCCGCCTGCACAAAGCCCCGCTCGTTATGTGCAACTCAAACACTCCATTAGAGTAAACTTTTAAATCAATCAATATGAAATCACGTAGGAAATTTATTGGACAAGGTAGTATCGGGTTTCTCTCTTTATTCACCTTTCCTTTAACAGCGTTTTCAAACGACACATCTGACTTTGGAGGTTTAGTCGTTAACGACAAAGAAGGCGAGGTTTTGCGTTTGAGAGACGGGACTGCCATTGTCAGAATTAAAGTTTCGAAGGCACAAGGTGCACAATCGATTAGCTTTCTATCTGAATCATTCAGACCTGGCGATGCAGCACCTGTTCACAAACACATGAATGAAGACGAATTTCTTTATGTTCATAAAGGTTCTGGTTTATTTACACTTGGAGAAAAACAATACGAGGTGAGTGAAGGGTCATTCGCTTTTATACCAAAGCGTGTATGGCATGGCACGCAAAATACGGGTAGTGAAAATATAGAAGTTCGTTTTGGCTATTCACCATCTGGATTTGAAGGCTTTTTTAGAGAAGTAGGAACTCCTTTTGGGCAACCGTTTGTCCAAAAAACTATGGAAGAAAGGAGAGCAATTGCAAAAAAGTGGGGAATGATTTATAAGGTTTAAAGCCCACTACTGACAAAGCACAAAAAAATGATATTATCACTTATGGAAAGAATAAAAATAAATAAATGACTTAATGACGATTTACCAAAACAGCCGCTAATAATAACTAAGGTTTCGTTTTGCCCAACGGGCAAGAAATGAAACCGATGTTGAACGAAACCGCTGTTGGGGTGCATTTATGATGCTGACAAATTGCCTCTCTTATATATATGGAGTTGTCGTTTCTGGAAATGAGCTAGATTGAGGACTATCAAGGGTTTGGCGGAATGAATGCTAAGATAAGCAATGTAGGACAAGTTGACAAACGGCCTGCTGTTGGCTACCCCGACAGGGGTTAGTTCAACATGGGGTTTTGCAATATTGGGGCTTGACGTTGTAATCTTCATCATCAGCAACATGGCAGCAGTTGTTCGGGCAGGACAAACATCGGTTAAGCTTTTGGTTGTTATCTTGTACATTTGTTTTTCAATCGGCAGCGGTTCCGGGCGGACGATTTTCAAATCCCCCAACATCGCAAAGCCCTGTTCGTTGTGTGTACATGTATAGACCCACACCACCACTGACGAAATTCCGTAACTTTACAGACAAATAATTAGACAGACACGAATGGAGGAATTAAAACAAAGTATAAAGAACCTAGCTGAAGTGTATTCAGCTAACCTAAAAGGTAAAATTGAAGCTAGACAAGAGGAAATGAAAGCTGACGACAATTCTCATTATTTAGTTTATAGAGTATTAGGTATTTCAACAAAAGAAGGACAACTTATTGACGCTTACCAAAATACAGGGCGGTTTCTTTATAAATATGCAGGCTCTTTCCTAGAAGATGCTGCAACCTTATGCTTTAATTTCAAATTTCCAGAAGGAATTAAAACCAAAGTAGAAAACACTATTGGGCAACGCCCCAAAACATTTGAAATTGACTTTCTAAATGGCAATGATGCATTGGAAGTAAAATGGAGAGATGCTACAACCGATGGAGACCACATCACAAAAGAACATACAAGGGTTCAAGTAATAAGAGGACACGGCTATAAGCCAATTAGAATAATGTTCTATTATCGCAAAGAGAACAAGCAATTAGAATCCAACAAACTTTAAAAACACTTTATGCAGGTGTTAAAGGCGAATATTATGGAGGTGACGAGGCATGGGATTTTTTGCAAAATTATACAGGGGTTAATTTGAAAGCCATTTTAACAGAAATAGCAAACGAAAGAACACCAGAAAATGGAAACTAATAAAATCCTTCACGGCAATTGCATTGACAGGCTTCAAAAAATTGATGCCAGCAATATTGATTTGGTATATTTTGACCCACCATTTTTTACTCAAAAAAAACATTCGCTAACCAACCGAGAAAATACTAAAACATACGAGTTCGATGACAAATACGAATCTTTAGAAGAATACCTATGCTTAATTGAAAAAACATTGATTCAAAGCAAAAGAGTACTAAAGAATACAGGAAGTGTTTTCTTACATTGCGACAAGACAGCTTCACACCATATCAGAATTATTTTAGATAAAGTTTTCGGGAAAGAAAACTTCCAAAGTGAAATTGTTTGGTCGTATAAACGTTGGTCGAACGCAAAAAAAGGACTTCTAAATTCTCATCAAATAATTTTCTTTTATTCTAAAACAGAAAATTTCAAATTCAATACTATATATACCGACTATTCTGCAACGACTAACCTTGACCAAATTTTACAAGACAGAGAGCGAAACGAAAATGGGAAATCTGTTTATAAAAGAGATGAAAATGGAATTGCCATATTAGGTAAAGAAAAGAAAGGTGTTCCTTTATCAGATGTTTGGGAAATTCCATACTTAAACCCAAAAGCAAAAGAAAGGACGGGTTATCCAACCCAGAAACCAGTTTTATTACTAAATCAAATCATAAATATTGCTACAGACGAGGGTGATTTAGTGTTAGACCCATTTTGTGGAAGTGGGACAACTTGCGTTTCTGCAAAATCATTAAAAAGACTTTTTATAGGTATTGACATTTCAAAAGATGCTGTTGAACTAGCGAATAGCAGACTTGAAGAAATGATAATTTCAGAATCAAGCTTATTAAACAAAGGCATTAATGACTACTTAGAAAAAACAGAAAAAGAGTTAGCGATACTTCAAAATATTAACGCATTTCCAGTTCAAAGAAATGCAGGAATTGACGGTTTTCTGAAAGAGCATTCTGATGGACTACCAGTTCCTGTAAAAATTCAAAGTGATTATGAAACTATTGAGGATGCAATTGAAAAATTAGAACGAGCCACAGTTGGAAAAAATTATCCAACGAAAATTGTAATTCAAACAAAAGATTCAGGAATAACTAGACTGTTTGACTTTCAGACAGACGTTTTAATATTAAAGTCGCTTGAACTACAAGCAAAAGACTTGACGAGAAGAACAACGAACGCCTAAAAGTATTGCTTCAATTGGGGCTTGACGGAAGAACAATCAGCAGCAGTGCATATCCAGGCTTTAGTTTCGGCGGACGGAATTCTATCGGTCATTAGTTGTAAACTTCAACTTTTGTTTATTAATTTAGCTTCAGTTCCGGGCGGACAGTTGGTCAATTCCCCAACTGCAGCAATACTCGAACGTTGTACGTCACCAATAATCGGCATCACGTTTCAAAATGGGCGACATAAAAAATCATTACTGACATGAACGAAGATTTAGCAGCAGCAGCAAAATTTAAGCGTATCTCAACTATCATTTTTATTGTGTTCTTTATTCTCACTATAATTTTGATACCTATGTTTGCCTTTTTGTTTGACAACTACTGGCTTTTGTTTGGTATTGCATTTTCGTTTCTTGGTTATGTTGTTAAAAACCTAAAGCCTGAAAAAATATTTTTTGTTATCACTATTGCAATAATTGTTTACTGGTTCAAATCAGGCTTTCATTTTTCTGACCCATTAACTTTCTTTTGGTTTTCATTTTTGTTTGGTAGCATTTTTAAAGCCTTTGTTATGGGATATGATGATTTAGCC
>JBKJPR010000508.1:0-3271 GCA_046594275.1 Sediminibacterium sp. | reverse complement strand
GAGTTTTTAGGGAAAGATGAAGAAGATGGAAATGAATACCTTAAAATTAAAATGACTTCCAAAAATAATAACGAGAAAACCTATTTCTTCGATCCCAAAACCTACCTGATATATAAGGTAGAATCTATTGTAAAACAGCAGGGACAGGAGATAAAATCTACGGTTAAATATCTTGATTACCAGACACTTGATTTCGGGATAAAAATGTCTTTTAAGCAAGACCAGGGCCAGATGATGTTGGTCACCAAAAAAATATCTGTTAATCCAGTTGTGGAGGAACCCATTTTTAAGGGCAATTAATGTTTGGTAACTTATAACGATACTCAGGTTGCATTTTACGGTACCTGTTATCTAAGTTGCAGGCATGGGATTCAGCAATTTTTTTCGTTCTTATTAAAAACTACTGTATGTACCTCAGATGCAGATTATCCGTTTTGCTGGCAGTATGGATGGTTGCAGTAAGTGCGCAAACCACGCTTAATTCTTCTTACTTCCAGGTAATGAGCGCCAGGGCTTTAGGGCCATCTACCATGAGTGGACGTATAACAGCTATTGAAGGTATTACCAGTGATGGACAGGTAAATATGTACGTGGGCACAGCGGGTGGTGGTATCTGGAAAAGCCAGAATGGAGGACAATCATTCAGTCCGGTTTTTGATAAGTATTGTCAGTCTATCGGCGCCCTGGCTATTGAACCTGGTAATGTAAAATTAGTGTATGCCGGAACGGGAGAAAGCAATACGCGTAATTCTGTTTCTATTGGTGATGGATTGTATAAAACAACTGATGGTGGTAATAACTGGCAAAAAATCGGATTAGACAGTACGGAAAGGATCAGCAAGATTCTCATTGATCCTGATGATACGAAAACAGTGTATGTAGCAGCTCCGGGTCCGCTTTGGAAATCTTCCATGCACCGCGGATTGTATAAAACCGCAGATGGCGGAAAAACATGGAGTAAAATACTGTATATAAGCGAAGAAACAGGTTGTGCGGATATTGCCATGCACCCTGTAAAAACAGGAACGCTTTTTGCTTCTTTCTGGCAGTTCAGAAGAAAGCCTTATGCATTTGAGTCAGGTGGACCTGAAAGTGGTCTTTTTAAGACAACAGATGGCGGAAAAACCTGGATTAAAATCAGCAAAGGGTTACCGGAAGGGAACCTGGGCAGAATCGTTATTACTATTAACCCGTCAAAACCATCAGAAATACTGGCTATTGTGGAAGCCAAAACGCCGGGTTTGTATATTTCAGAGGATGAGGGTGAATCATGGAAAAAACTGGCTGCAACGGAAAATATTACAGCAAGACCTTTTTATTTCAGCACCCTTGTATATGATCCCAAAGATCCAAAAAGAGTGTATCGCCCTGCATTTACTTTCGCATATTCCGCGGATGGCGGTTATTCCTGGAATGATAATACGATTGGCGGCGTAGTGCCGCATGCCGATCATCATGCGTTATGGATAAACCCAAACAATACCGGAATGTTATTTCTTGGAACAGATGGTGGCATTTACGTAAGCATGAATAAAGGAAGCACCTGGCAATTTTTAAATAACCTGCCCGTTGGCCAGTTTTATCATGTAAGTACCGATAATCAAACACCATATCACGTATACGGAGGGCTACAGGATAATAATAGCTGGATGGCCCCAAACAGTTCCCCCGGCGGCGTTACTTCTGTTGATTGGAGAACCATTGGCGGTGGCGATGGCTTTTGGGTGCAGCCGAGTCCCATTAATCCTGACATTATTTTTTCTGAATCGCAGGGTGGTGAGATCACAAGAGTAGATTTGGCTACCGGATTATCATTTGCTATTAAACCCAAAAAACTTTCAGGCGATGATGATCACCGGTGGAACTGGAATACCCCCATTGTAACCGGCGCCTCAGTTAAAAAAACATCCACCGGCAAGCCATTGTACAACTTGTATACTGCCGCACAATACCTTTTTAAATCAAATGACGATGGTAGAAACTGGGAAAGAATTTCTCCTGATCTAACTACGAATAATAAAGCCAAACAACAGCAATCAGAAAATAGCGGGGGCATTACCGGCGACAATACCAGTGCAGAAAACCATTGTACTGTTTTCACCATCACGCAACACCCTAAAAATGAAAACATTATTTGGATAGGGACAGATGATGGTAATCTTCAGGTTACCATTGATGGAGGAAAAAACTGGCAAAATAAAGCCGCGGGTATCTGGAAAACGGGTGTTCCTGAAAATTCCTGGATCAGCAGCATTGAAATATCTTCCCTGGATCCCAAACGGATGTATGTTACCCTGGACAATCATATGTATGGTGATAACAATACCTATGTAGTAGTGAGTTATGACAGCGGCAGCAGCTGGAAAAGATTGGTATCACCAGAATTTACCGGTTTTGCACACATCATCCGGGAAGACATTATTAATGACAAATTACTTTTTTTGGGAACAGAAATGGGACTGTTTATTTCTTTGGATGGTGGTAATAACTGGATGCGGAGTAAATACCAGAATATGCCTTGGTATAATATGGTAAGGGACCTCAAGATTCAACCCCAGACCCATGACCTGGTGATTGCTTCGCACGGGAGAGGCATTTATATAATAGATAACCTGCAGCCCCTGCGTGAACTGGCAAAATCTGATGTAGAAAAAGAGGGCATATTGTATCCGATACAGTCTTTCACCTACGATTATTCACCTCAGTTTCCACAACCCCCGGTTAATCTGGCGGGATGGGTAGGAGAGAACAAAGTAATCGCTCCTGTTATCTTTTATTACCTGAAACAAAGAAGTAACGACGCGGTAAAGATTGAGATATATGATGCAACCCAAAAAAAAATAAAGGACTTTAATGGATCTGGAATAAAAGGATTGAACAAAGTATACTGGCCATTAAATATCAACCCTCCAAAAGTAGCACTGGGCGGATATATTGCGCAGTCTTCTGTTCAGTATTCTTCATTCATCAGCCCAAAGGTTCCGGTAGGTAAATATAAAGTAGTGGTAAAAGCAGATGGCAAATCCTATGAACAGTTTGTTGATATTAATGCCAATCCGGCGAAAGGATATACTAATCAATCGGTTCAGCTATTGTATAAGCAGGGCATGCGTTTACATGGATTGCAGGAACGGCTGGCAGCTTTAGTTGATTCTCTGGATAAAACTATTGCGACGGTAACTCAAAAGGGTAATACAAATTCATCGGCAAAAGCGAAACTGGCTGAGATGGATGCATTTAAAAGAGAAATTATTGAATTAAACCGTAAATC
>JBKJPR010000252.1:0-10571 GCA_046594275.1 Sediminibacterium sp. | reverse complement strand
ATATACAATAGGTAAGCATTCGCTTACACATTTTGCATACTTATTTTTTCTATCAGGACTCTAATACCGGTCTTATACAGCATGGTGAATTTCACCGGCGAGGGCGTACTGACCATCCCCGATTTTCATTTTTACTATCTGATCGTCAGTAACGCAGGTATCAAGCATATTCCTGGCAGCACAACGGTATCTTGCCGACCATAGATATCCAGGAGGATACCAGCGGTGAGATCAACGCCGACGGCGGCTGAAAACTGGATGTACTGGACTGATGCTGCTGATTCTCTTTTTTAATGTAATTCTAATCTCAGGCAGAGACCATGCCAATTTGAAAGTGCGTCCTTTGTATTCACAGAACGGATCACGTGCATGCATGCAGTACGTTCCCAACAATTCATATGACTAAACGAGCAAGCATACATGCCTTACAGATACTGCTTGTGGAAGAAAGAGAAGAGGAAGAAATAAAGTATGAGCTGGATAAACTTGAGCTTTATTATGAACTGTCTTGGGCCAGGAATGCGGTGGAGGCTATTGAGCTGTTGAAAGACAGGTCGCTCCGGAATATTCTTCCTGATATCGTGCTTATTGACAGCAATCTTCCCGACAGCAGTGGCCTTGAACTGGTTATAGAAATCCGGCGTGAAAAAAACTGGCGGCAGTTTTCCTGTTTTCTGTTAGTCCCGCCGGGTCATAGTGTCCCAAACGGGTCCCCGGAACTCCCGGGATTATCAGGCTATATCAATAAACCATTCAGCCTAAGTGGTGCTTCTTCATCAGGCAAACTGCACCTGATGATGGACCTGATGAACCGAAATGAATACCGCAGATTGTAACGGGTAAGAAAGGCAGCAGCTTTTCCAAATAGAAGCCGCACCGGTAAGACGGTGCGGCTTCGTCTATTACTTCTGAGACCAGATCGTTTATGCATATTCCATAAAATTAAACGCCTCAATGGGTTGAGGATTCTGAAGCCTGTTGGCCCGCATATTGGTCATAAGCAGATCGGCTCCAATAGAATGGGCGTAGTTCAGAAAACTTATAACGGGATTGCTGGTTGGATTCAGGCACCGGCACTCCACCTGGATATTTCCATTGGGTTTTAAGCGTTTCAAGGTTTCGGTAAGAAAATAAAAATCGGAACACTGGTTGTTTTTTTCGTTGCCCGCAACGGTAACCAGGTGAATCATCAGTTTCAACTTTTTGGCAATGTCCACGATGGCCTGTATGCGTGACTCGGGAATACAATCCGTCACCGGTATCACGATCTGTTTCCAGTCATGCATGGTTTTTTCGCCGGAAAAAAAAGTGATCACCTGGCAGGGGCTTTTTTCGATAATGTATTCCAGTTCCGCTTTGCGGAACAGTGTCCGTTTCAGCCGCGCCGGTTCTTCCCGGATGGCGATCAGATCGGCTCCCGATTGTCCGGCATGTTTGAGTATTCCCGTTTTCCAGTCGCACCAGTCAACCGTGACACTTACCTTAATACCGTATTCTTTTTCCAGCCATCTTTTCCAGGTGGTCAGCAAGTCGGTTTTTTCTTTCGTCAGCCGGTTGTAATCCCTGGCACCGTCACGGGTAAACAGGTTAAAAATCCGGCTGCTGCATTCTTTTACATCTGCAATGTGCAGGAGTTGAAGGTCCGCGTTGTGTTCCCGGGCAAATTCCGCCACCTGTCTGGACATTGAGAGAGACGCCGCATCGAGCTGAACAGGGGTAAGGATATGTTGAATCTGTGTTTGCATAAATGTTTTGTTTACCCTATACGTCAAGCACCATTTCCTTTTCCAGGGTGAAAAGAACTTTCTTGGTAGTGACCGCCGGCCTGAACGGCCGCATGACCATTACCGGTATGGGTGACTGGTGGATGAGCTTGCGTGTGTAACTGCTGACATAAAAATCCTTTTGGTATATATCCAGTTCTGCCGATATCACCAGCAGGTCATATTTTTCAGTGTGACTGGCTATTTCATTCAGGATATGTTCTTCAAAGTGGTTGTCTTTAAAGTGATACTGAATACCATAGGGTACGTTATCGTCTTCCAGTTTCATTTTCATTAGTAAATTCAGTCGGTGAATGATATGCAGTTCCTGTTCACATTCCGGATCGCACAGTGCCAGCATGGTTAAAGTAAACTGGTCCCCGGCCAGCAGCGGGCGGAGTGCATCGTATTTTTCAGGTACACTTAATAGGGGCCTTACGGGGAAGAGAATGGAGCGGAAACAGAGGGTATGGATTCCGGAGGGAACTATGATCACGGGAATACGTGACCGCTCGGCTACCTGGCAGGCATGCGAACCGGCAAATTCTGCCGCATAATTGTTATTTCCATGCTTGCCTATAACGATCAGGTCAGATGAGAGATGGATAGCGGTTTTGAGAATACTGTAGGTAACCGCGCCGGATTCGGTGGAAAAATTGCAGCCGATCCCGTGGTTGGCGGATACCGATCTGGCCAAACGGCCGAGCATGTCCGTATATTCTTCCACCCGCGGCGGGTGGAGATATGTGTCGGTTTCAAAAAGTGTAAAATCCTGGTCGTCCACATAAAGCAGGTGAATGCCGGCCAGGGTATCTTTTGCAATGGCAATGGCTGTCTGGAGAGCATTGATGGCGGTACTGCTGAAATCAACCGGCACCAGTATGCTGCGTATAGGATCAGGTTTCATGATAAAGGATTTCTCGGTGATTAGTTACCAAAGTAAAGCCCGCCATATTCAGGCAGGCTAAGGGTGGCATTAGAAAAGCATTAGATCACACTTCAGAGAGAGGAATGAAGCACCACGGTAATGAGCATCTTTCCCGGGTTTGCAATCTCGGCCCTGATCTCCCCTTTGTGCAGTAAAACGATCCGGCGGGTAAGCGACAGCCCAAGGCCATAGCCAGGTTCTGCGCTTACATTGCTTCCGCGCTGGAAGGGCTGGAAGATGGTTTCGATTTCACTGGGGTCGAAAAAGCTGTAGTTGTTGCTGAACAGCACCACGATTCTGCCGGAGATAAAGGACAGTGAAATGAGTACCGTATGGTCGGGCGCATACTTACAGCCGTTCTCAGCAATATTGCGGAAAGCGGACAATAACAGATCACGGTTTCCTTCAACAGTGCTTCGATCCTCATCATCAGGCAGTTCATCGAAGTGCACGAGGACATTATATTCCTCAGAGATGCCTTTCATGAGCGAAGGAATGTCCATGATGATCTCATCGATACGAACGCCTTCCGTCTTAAGTGCTCCCCCACGCGCCGTACGTGCCAGTGTCAGCAGATGCTGGGTAAGTTCGGCCATATGCTGCACATCCGACTGAACCGAACGTAAAACTTTCAGGTATTCTGCAGCTGTGCGTTCGTTCTGCAGCGTTACATCGATCTGGTTGATCACCACGGTTAGCGGTGTGGAGAGTTCATGGCTGGCATTGGAAATAAAGCGTCCCTGGAGTTCGAATGAATCCTGCAACCGGCGCAGCAGGCTGTTGAATGTAACTGACAATTGGTTCCATTCATCGTTGACTGTTGATTCACGTAAACGTTCCTCGATATTAGTGGCTGAAATGGTATTGACCGTATGGGAGATATTTTCCAGTGGTTTCAGTAACCGGCGGCTGAATACCCAGCCCGATACAAAAGCCAGAACTATTCCCGCTACCATAGCTATACCAAGACTCCAGCGCAGGTCCTTCCTGTTCTCCCTGCCGTTCTCATCCCTGGCCGCGGTTACTACTACAATCGGTGTAGCAGCGCCCGGAAAATAGGCCGCGAGCATGCGCTTGTCATTTATACGGGCAGTGGTTTCTCCCAATACCCTTGCATCACCAAGCACTTCCGGCGATACGGCCACGGTATCAGCAACCGCTTTATCAAAGCGGTAAATAACCTGGTTGTTATTGCCATATACAAGGATGTTTTCAGATACCAGCAGGTTGGTGGTGGAACTGTCCAGTTTTGACAGTATATCATAACCATTGGCGGGCAGTTTCGATAGCAGCGTGGCCACTGTCAGCGCACGGTTATGCAGGCGCTGGTTAAAATCCCGTTTCTGCTGTTCGGCCATCATGTAATAAATAAGAAGGCAGAGTGCTGCCAGCACGGTGGTGGTCAGCAGCACGAATGCCGCTATGATCCGGTAACGTACTTTCATAAGTTATCCTTCTTTTAAGATGTAACCGAAGCCTATCTGTGTATGTATCAGCTTTACCGGGAAATCCCGGTCGATCTTTTTGCGCAGGTAATTGATGTAGACTTCGATGGTATTGGTGTTGGTATCAAAATCGATGTTCCACACGCGTTCCCCGATATCACCACGGCTGACCACACGTTTTTTGTTGCGCAGCAGGTATTCGAGTAACTGGAATTCTTTGGCGGTAAGCATAATAGTTTTCCCATCGCGTGTCACCTGTTTGGTGGCCAGGTTCATTTCCAGGTCGGCAATGCTCAGGAGATTTCCCTGTGGAAGGGTTTCCAGCGCGTTCCTTTTCAGTAGCACCCGAACCCTTGCCATCAGTTCGGCGAAAGAGAAAGGTTTTACCATATAATCATCGGCGCCGGCATCGAAACCTTCCAGTTTGTCTTCCACTGAACCGAAAGTGGTCAGCATGAGGATGGGTACCGCTTTGTTTTTCTGGCGGATGCGGTTGCAGAGTTCCAGACCGTTGATGCCGGGAAGGTTAATATCCAGAATCACCAGGTCGAAAGGTTGCTGTTCGAACAGCTTTTCACCGATGCGGCCGTCATAAGCCGCGCTCACCTCGTAATGCAGTTCTTCCAGGCCTTTCTTAAGGGATTCGGTGATCTTCTTTTCATCTTCCACGATCAGGATATGCATAGAATGGGATTTATCATTGGACAAAATGGTTCTGGATGAAAAATACGGCGATACCTGCAGCAAACCCGAGCAACGCCAGTAAACTGATCTTTTTCAGGTACCAAATAAAATCGATCTCTTCAATGCCCATCACAGCCACGCCCGCGGCCGAACCGATGATGATGGCGCTGCCGCCCGTACCCGTAGTGAGTGCCAGGAATTCCCAGAAATGGTGATCGGTAGGATAGGTAGCCAGGTCATACATGCCCTGTGCAGCCGCCACCAGTGGTACATTATCCACCACCGCTGACAACAATCCGAGCGCGATACCGATTCTGTGATCACCATGCAAAGTATCCGTAAGAAATACAGCAAGCTGCTTTAAAATACCTGTGGCTTCCATTGCTGAAATCGCGAGTAATATGCCTAAGAAAAAAAGGATACTTGGCGAATCAATTTTCTGGAGTGCTGTTGCCACCGCATATTTTTCGGCTACTTCGGGATCTTTTTGTTTGTGCAGCAGGGTAGTGATGATCCACATGACACCGAGTGCCAGCAACATGCCCATAAAAGGTGGCAGGTGCGTGACGGTTTTGAAAGCCGGCACAAATAACAGGAACCCGACACCAGCAAACAAGATGATCCGGCTGTCGCGGTTCTCTGCCGGTGTACAATCTGGCAGTGTAACGGGTGCAAGTTTTTTACCCCTGAAACGGTACATCATGAGCAGCATTGGCAGGATGCAAACGGCGAGGCTGGGCAGGAAAAGCTGTTTGATGATGTTAAGCGCCGTTATCTGCCCGCCGATCCAGAGCATGGTAGTGGTCACATCACCCAAAGGCGACCAGGCTCCACCTGCGTTAGCAGCGATTATGATCATACCCGCGAACCATAAACGGTCTTCCTTTTCCTGTAACAGTTTACTGCAAAGGGATACCATCACAATCGAAGTGGTTAGATTGTCCAATAGCGCGGACAGGAAAAACGTGATTGTGCTAACGATCAGCAGTAGCGTGGATTTATTCAGGGTAGTGATCCTGCGCGTGATGAAATCGAAACCATTGTTAGAATCGATCAGTTCCACAATGGTCATCGCCCCCAGCAGGAAAAAAAGGATGGAAGCGATCTCGCCCAGGTGAGCGATCAGTTCTTCTCCCGCAGCGTGCGGATCAGTACCCTGCACCATGTAAATGGTCCAGCAGAGTACGCCGATGATCAGCGCAGAAGCTGCTTTGTTGATCTTTAAAGGATGTTCAAAAGCGATTGCGAGGTAACCCAATACAAAAACAATAACGATTGCTATAGCCATATCAGTTCATAATTGGTATCAGTAATTGAAAATCAGGTTCACGGATAACGAAATCCGCCGCGGCATCAACAGCCTGGTTGCCGGAGCAGAAGGAAACTCCGATACCTGCTCTGCGGATACAGCAAATATCGTTCTCACCATCGCCAATCACCAATGTATTTTTCAGGTCCACCTTGTATTGTCCGCAGATCCTTTTCAATGCATGGATCTTACAGTATTCGTGCCGGCAGCGGCTGGTGGCATCTGCGATGAACAGAGAGGGTATTTTAACCTCCCCCGTCACGATGCTGCGGGAAAATTCCAACTCATTGGATATGGTAAAATCAAACCCGAACCTGTTGCGGATATGGTTGGTGATGCAGTCATAACTGTCGCTGATGATCCCGGTAATATACCCCTGCTTTTTCAGATGCGCCAGCGCTTCGGCAAGATGGGGCGTTATGGGTATACTGTCCGCCACCTCTAACAGTTCACCGATGGTTTTGCCTTTCAGTAGTTGGGCAATGAGCTTGGTGCGCAGAAAAGGATTGTGCTGGTTGCTAACAATAGTATCCAGTTCTCCGGTAAAACCGAACTTAGCTGCCGCTGTGCGTATAAAACTCGTGCGCAAAATCGTGTTGTCCATATCGAACATGGCGATCTTTTTTAAGGAGAGCAGGCTTTCGCGGATGGCAAACTCCATCTGCTCACGAATCACCTGTATGTTTTCATAGGTTTCGAGATTACGGAAACTGGCGCCCGCTGATTTTTTCAGGATAGTGCGCGCCACTTCGCGCGACATTTTCCCCAGTTCCTCCAGCGGCTGCATCCTGTTCTCTATTGTACCTAAGTGCACTTCTTTTATTCTCGCGCCGAGCCGGTGCATATCCATGAGAAGCCCGATATCAACACCATAGCCTTCTTCAAATTCACACTGCTCGAAAAAGTTTTTCTTGCCTGCGATCATACCACTTAAGGGCTGACTGAAAACAGGAAAGTTGGGATGCAGGATGTTAAGCAGCGGCTTGGCGACCAGTTCGGTAACGCGCCCGGCCTGGCGGGTAAAATATGACTTGACAAAATCCGCTTCACCGTTTACGATGGGTCCGGTAAGTAACTCCACCACGTTGTCGGGATAGGTTACAATATCTGCATCTAGAAAGACAAGGATGTCATTTGCAGCTACCAGAGCACCATCCTTCATCGATGCGCCTTTGCCAAGTTTGGTACTGGTGATCACTTTCGCGCCTTCCTTTCGCGCAACTTCAACCGTATCGTCCATCGATTTATCATCTACTACGATCAGTTCCGTTACACCCGGAACATTTATTACCTGGGCCAGTACGTGGCCAATTGTTTTTTCTTCGTTAAGGGCGGGAATAATGACGGTTATCATGGTTGTATGATCAGTTTAAGGTCAGGTTTGCGGAGCCGTACACGAAGCCAGGCTTCCAGTTTGTTTTTGTCGGCGGGTAGCAGTCTTCGTGAAACGGAAAGCCATACCAGGTAATTGGGTTGCAGTGTCGAATCCGTTCTCACAGAAACCCTTTCAATGATGGCCGACTGTAACTCAGGATACTGTGCTTTGATTTCTGCATATACACCGGCACTGAGTTGTTGCTGACTATTCAGGCTGTCTGCCAGCCGTTGTTTCTCCTGTAAAGCGAGCGTAAGTTGTGCCAGTTGCGGATCGGGACCTTTCACCTGGGTTGCTGACAGATACCCAAAACCCTGTTTGATATCTAGTGAAGCATCCTGCAGGCCGTATTTTGGTAACTGCTTTTTCAACCGCTCAATTTCTTCCTGCTGGATCTGTTTACCGCCGTAGATGAGCGCGATGTTCTTCTCCCTTGCATTGATCTTCCTGTTCAGCAGGTAATCATCCTTAAACTGTGCTTCGTTTCTGATAAACCGGGCGGCGTTTTTTTCAAAACGGTTCTGCTGCACAAGATCATAACCAAAATACAGGCTGGGGATCAGTGTAATGACCACTACCACCCAGGCGATGCGTCTGGCCAGGACTCCGCCTTTGGTATCTGCTTTCTGTAGGTAAGGGAAGTGCAGCAAGCGCACGATCAGCAGTGTAGCCAGCGCAATGAATACAGTGTTGATGATAAAGAGATAGAACGCGCCTAAAAAAAAGTTCATCTGCCATGTGGCTAATCCATAGCCCGCGGTACAAAGCGGTGGCATCAGGGCAGTAGCAATGGCTACCCCTGGTATCACGTTGCCTTTCTGTCTTGTCGAAGTTGCGATGATGCCTGCGAACCCGCCAAAGAACGCGATCAGTACATCGTAGATATTGGGTGAGGTACGTGCCAGTATTTCAGAGTGCGCGTCATTGAGCGGTGACAACAGGAAGAAAATCGTTGAGGTTGTCAGCGCCACTATAGTAGCAATGGCAAAATTGGATATCGCCCTGCGCAGCAGCAAAGGATCATTGATTCCGATACCCAGGCCGATGCCCATAATAGGACCCATCAGCGGAGAGATCAGCATGGCACCGATGATCACCGCAGTGGAATTGACGTTCAGGCCGAGTGAAGCCACAAAAATCGCAAAGATGAGGATCCAGAGATTGGTACCCCGGAAGGATATTCCGCTTTCTATACCGGTTATTACAGTATTAAAGTCTTCTTTTTCGTAATGCAGTGAAAAGATATCAAATGGATTTTTTTTCATTGGAAAAATTTAGACAGAAAAGCCGGGAGAAGATTCTCCCGGCCAACAAAAGGTTCGCATTTTTAACCCTTTGCGTTCATGAGACTGTTATGAGCCGGGGGGAGAATTCTTTTCTTTGGGAACGTCCTTTTGTTTTTTCTTCTCACTCTCATCAGATTTATCCTGTTTGTCAATCATCCTGCCTAAAATATCTTTGTATTTCTCAGCGTCATCATTACCCGGGTCCAGTACGAGGATCTTGTCATAATAGGTCAGTGCGTCATCATATTTTTTCTGTGTGTTTACTTTATAAGCGGCCAGGTATCCGTAAGCCTGCACCAGCCATTTTTTGTTGTTCGCGTTGGCAGTGTCTTTTTCTGCTACCGTTACCAGGTTTTCATAATGCGGTATGGCCAGGCCCATTTCCATCGCCGTATCTATCGCCGCGTTGCTTCTTGCCCGCCAATAGTAACCAAATGTCTGGTCCGGGTATTTCGCCTGGTACATGGCGAACACGCTGTCTGCCATCAGGTACAGTTGTGCGTTGTAATTGGCCACGCCCCAACCGAAAATATCGACATTGCTTAAGGGAACATGCTGGTTGTTCAGTTGCTCATACCAATAGGCCTGATCCGCGTATTGTTTACGGGCTTTGGTAAATGTGATCAACCTGCGTGTAAGTTCCGACTTTCGGGCGCTGTCTTTTTCCAGCCTGAAGGCCTTTGTGTGCCATACAAGGGCAACCGAATCTTCTTTTCGGTTTTCCAGCAGTTTTGCCATCAGCGACAGATCGTCCGGCGCAATGGTACTGTCGTGTGCGATGGAAAAATATTTTGTGAGCCAGGTTTCTGCTTTGGCGCTGTCTTTAATACCGTCATAACTATAGGCCAGCAGTTTATATATCCTGGATCTGGTGCTGTCTTTTTCTGCCGTAATAATTTTCTGTGCCTCGGCGATGGACTCTTCATATTTCCTGGTGATATAATAGGCATCGGCGAGCAGATAATTGTTTTTGATATCCGCGTCAGCGAGTGTAATATATTGTTGCAGCGGCTCCAGTGCTTTACTGACATCTTTAAAATAGACGGCATAGTACCGCTGGAAATAAACCGGTGCAAAAGACGGATCGATGGCGATGGCTTTATCGTAGTATTCATTGAATACGGCCGTATTGTTCTGTGTCTGGTAGATCTTGCCTATCTTATAATAAGGCACCGGGTTATTCTTGTCCAGTTCGATCGCAGTTGTGTAATTCCTGAAAGCTTCGGAGCCGTTGTACAATTTTCTGTATGCATCGCCCGCTGCGAGGTAAATGGCTGGATTTTTACCGTCACGTTTGGCCGCCTGTTCTAATATGTCAAGTGCATAATAAAGGCTGCCTTTATCCGCATCAATGTGTGCCTGCGCAATGGCCAGTTGTATAGCCGGGTCTTTTTTTCGTGCATCACCCAAGGCAGTTGCAAATGCCGTCTGTGCACTAAGCGTATCGGCTTTCTGCAATAAGAAAGAACCTTTTATTATGTGATACAAAGGCTGATTTTGCAGGCCAGCAGGAATGCGTGCGAACGCTTTTTCAAGAAGTGCCGGTTGACGGTTTGCGTAATGCGCACGCGTCAACCAGTACCAACCCTGCAGGTCGGATGGATTCGCAGTTACTACCTGCTCAAACATTTGTGCGGCGCTGGCGTATTTCTCGCGGTCATACAGCCTGACGCCTTCTCCCGTGGTTTGGGAGAAAGCACCGAAACTACCTAAAGTAAAACACACATATAACAACAGTTTATTTCTCATGGTGTATCATTTGATCTTAAGCAAACCTACCA
>JBKJPR010000176.1:0-3540 GCA_046594275.1 Sediminibacterium sp. | reverse complement strand
TAGATTGAAGCAAACAGGTCGCATGGGCCATCAGCCCCTCCTGCCTCCCCACAAACCCCATCGTCTCCGTGGTAGTGGCTTTTATAGAAATATCTTTCACCGTAATGGCTAAAATATCCGCGATCACCTGTTGCATCTGAAGCACATAGGGTTTGATCTTTGGCTCTTCGAGGCAAAGCGTAGAATCAATATTGACAACAGTATATCCTTCTTTTTTAATCAGCTCAGCTGTCCTGGCAAGTAATACCTTACTGTCGATGTTTTTAAATTCCTTCAACGTGTCCGGAAAATGAACGCCAATATCACCCAGGCAGGCCGCACCTAACAAAGCATCACAAATCGCATGCAACAATACATCCGCATCACTATGACCCAAAGCGCCTTTTTCATGGGGTATTTTAACGCCGCCGATGAACAGATCCCTCCCCTCAACTAATTGATGAAAGTCGACTCCATATCCGATTCTCAGGCCCATATTTTATTTTTATAAATCAATTCCAGTTTCCAGTTACGTGTTTTTGTGTATTTTTTATCAGTCTTCTGCAGAATTACCTGCCTGCAACTAACGGGAAAACGGTAACCGGTAACAAATACTGTAAGGCGACAAGACCCTTCCCTAATCCCCATTACTCCTGCTGCCCCAGGTTAAAGACAATACCAAAACGCAGGGTGTTTGATAGAGGGTTTCGCGTTACACCACTTCCGGAAGGCACAAGATAGGAGAAGTTTATACTCAGCTTATCCATATTAAAACCGGCGCCCAGGGAAAAGAATTTTCGGTTGCCCCTGTTTTTATTCTCGTAAAAATACCCGGCCCTTACAAAGAACTGTTCATTATAATTATACTCAGCGCCAAGCGATGCCTGTAATGAATTCAGTTGATTGGTGCCATCACCGAAAGACTTCATCCAGCTCGTTACTACGCTGCTGCTGCGGTAGGAAGCAAGACTGGCAGAATCTGCTGAAAAATTCCCGGTAGCAGACGGTGCAGACGGTACTAATAGTTTATTGATATCTAATCCGAATGTGATCTTATTGCTTTCATTAATCGCCTTGGTATAAGAAACACCCACACCCAGATTGGCAGGTATAAAGTCTTTATTACGCGAATCATTCGTATAGCCTACTTTACTCCCCAGGTTTGATAAGACCACCCCCCAATTCAGGCCCTCGCCTTCTGCATTAACACCTTTGTAGAAAAGAGACACATCGCCGGCTACGGCATTACCTGCTTTGTATACCACGCCTGTACCTACATCGCCAACCACCAGTCTTGAATTGATGTAACGCAAAGACACCCCGATGCTCAGTTTCTCATTCAATATCCTTGAATACCCGGCATCTATTGAAAACTCACTCGGCTTCACTGTATTCAGAATATTGCCTGAAAAATCGGTTAACTGGATATTACCCAGGCTGAAGTAGCGGAGTGAGGTTGAGATGGCCTGTTGATCGTCGAGTTTATGGTAACCGGCAAGGCTGGCCAGGTACACATCATTTAACCCAAGATCTTTCAACCAGGGTGTATAATTTACAGCTATTGCAGTCCTTTTTTTGGCAAAGGGCACTTTCGCCAGGTTCCAGAATGGCGCATTGGCATCAGGTGAAGTGGCCAGGGCCAGGTCTCCCATGCCTCCCGCACGCGCGTCGGGTGATATCCGCAGAAAAGGCACTGCTGTAGACACAATGTTAATTGAATCCTGCGCCTGTGCATTGCCTGCTAAACAAATAACTGCAGCAACTGCGATAACTATATTTTTCATGATAGGGCTCATCAAAAAAATGATTTGATTTACAATTTGATAAAAATTAAGAGCATTAAATCCCGGCAATCGCTTGCCGGACTGCCAAAAGAAATTCTTTTTAACATCTGGAAGGGCTGGGGGGAGGGGTGAGGGGTGAATGGTGAGTGGTGAATGAAAAATCCGGGCGACCCCGCAATTACTCACCACTGACTACTCACCACTGACTACTCACCACTGACTACTCACAACTACCCCCCCCAATAATATTAATTAAAACCCTAACGTAAAGAAACTAAAAAGTGTAGAGATCAAACCATTCGGACAATTTTAGAATAGAATCAATTGTTGGGTGTTTTCAGCTTTGCTGCCACCTGCAACAACAATTACGCGGTAAATATAAATACCTTTTGTGAGTTTTGCGCCTGATTGGTTGTCTCCTTTCCAATTAATCTGGCAATTCCGGGTACCCCCGGTATTCACCACCTGCCTGATCTCCTTTACCAGCGCACCCGTGGTGGTATACACCCGTATGGTTACTTCCATATCACTATCCGGCTGGTTATGCTCAAAAGCAAAAGTGGTGGATACCGTGAAAGGGTTAGGGAAATTGTGAAGATTCGTGACCTGCAACCGGTTTTGTTTTACCACTACAAATTCTATCATAGCCTCACTGGAATTATTGGCCACATCCCAGGCTTTAATTTTAACAGAGTGCTTCCCTTCGGCCAGGGTAGGTAATGGAAAAAGCACTTGCCCCTCCTGATAACTATCGCGGATAGCTGTATAAAAATTATTGAGTACCAATACATTCCGCTCATTACCGTCGATGATGGCCGTGATATCGTGGCCGATACCATTACCCGAGGTACTGATCCCTGAAGAATCAAACAGTTTTACCAGAAGCAGGGGGTTCTCATGGCTGAGTCCGCCATTCTGAAATTTATCATCATTGATATAAGGCCTGATTACTGGGCCGGTATTATCCGTAAGTACCCCCCCTGACCCCGCGATATAAAAAGAGGTATTTACACCATTGGCGTCCCTTCTTCCATCATCAGCATATAAACTGATGCGGGCCTTGCCAGCCTGGTAATTAATGTCCTTTGGAACAATAAAAGAAAAACTAAACCGGCCGTTTGTTACCGTTGCATTGCCTTTATACAGCACACCAGCCTGCTGGGTAAAGCTAGTGACCGGGCTGGTGGGATCATTTCCCCGTGTTTTAACCTGCCGGGCCTTGTCATATACAGAAGGATAGATGGCGCCGTTAAAATCTGTAACCGCATTACCCGAAGCATCTGTCACCATCCCGGTAAAGGTATATTTTTCCAATGCCCGCAAAGTATCCGCCACTGTAAGTGGCTTATTGTTGATGCCGGTTAACTGAAGCCTCAGTTCGGGGAATGCCAGGCGCATAGCCGGATCGCCCAGCAAGGTAAACTTCCGGTTATTCAATACATCGCCAAAACTCAATGCCGTAAAATTCTTGGTTCTTTTTACCGATTCGCCCAAGGTCAGGTATTCGCCATTTGGCTGAGGCTGCAAAGCTATTTTCAGGTAATTATCATTGATGGCCCGGTTACTAAAGGCAAACACCAGCCTGGTGGTAGTCAACAGAGCAATAGCTCCATTCAAATTACCTGTTAAAATTCCCGCTCCCAGTGAATTCTTTGCCGGATCATCATGCGGTGCAAAATCACAACTGGCTGTAATAAAAAGAGGTAATTTATTGGGATTATTAAAGCGGTTCAGTTCCTCCTGGCTTACCACCGCTTCTTCTGCAAGTCGCTGGTAG
>JBKJPR010000045.1:0-2972 GCA_046594275.1 Sediminibacterium sp. | reverse complement strand
TTCGTTAAAGAACTTTACAGTTCCTGTAATTTGTGTGTCCATTTGTAAAATTTGTAAATTTAATTAAGGCGCAAAGATAGCTCCAAAACGATTACTATCCTAATAAAAATCAAAGTTCGGTGTTAAAAATCAGTGTATATCCGCGGATTTGGATTCTCCAACACACTAAAGATCAGGCTATATGGCAAAAAATAACCGTTTATATTTAAATCCTCATGTTACAGGAATGAAATCAATCGAAAATAAATTTTACCGGAAGCATGTACACCCGCCCTCTGGATATAGAAAAGATATTTTCATAATTCAAGATGGCTATATAGACCTGATTTTTTCCGTTCGCAAAGCATAATAAGCCCATATGGCACTTGCCAGCATGAATACTGAACCCAATAAAAAAGCCGCACCAGGAAAATATACCGGCGCCTGGTTCCCTGTAAAGTAGGCGAATAAGTTGGTCATCATCGGCGGGCCAACAATGGATGTGGCGCTCATTAAACTGGTCAGTGCGCCCTGTAGCTCACCCTGTTCATTAGGGGGTACATGTCCGGATATAATGGATTGCAATGCCGGCCCCGCAATACCACCGAGGCAATAGGGAACTAAAAACACGAACATCATCCAGCTTTGTGAAGCGAAGGCGAATAACAATAAGCCCAATGCATACAATGCCAATCCAACATACACGCTTTTTTCATTTCCGAGCCTGGGATTCACGATACGTATCAAACCGCCCTGTACCAACCCTACCAACAATCCAACAACACCTAATGAAATCCCGATCATCTTAGGACTCCAATTGAATCTTTCAATATTAAAAAAACTCCAGTTGGTTTGAACAGCATGTGCCGCCAGGTACACCAGTACCAATGAAACAACGAGACCACCTACGGCCGGGTATTTTTTTAACTGTAACAATGAGCCAAGGGGGTTAGCACGTTTCCATTCAAATGGGCGCCTGTGTTCTTTGTCGAGCGATTCAGGTAAAACAAAATAACCGTACAGGCAATTGGTCAATGCCAACCCTGCAGCAACCAGGAATGGGATGCGTGGACCCAGTTCACCCAGTAGTCCACCGATCAGAGGGCCGATGATGAACCCTAATCCAAAAGCGGCGCCAATCATGCCAAAATTCTGTGCCCGATTCTCGGGGGTACTGATATCTGCTATATATGCCGAGGCAGTAGTGAAACTGGCGCCGGTAACACCAGCTATCAATCTCCCCACAAATAACCAGGCAATAGTAGGCGCAAAAGAGAGAAAGAGATAATCGATACCAAATCCCAATAAAGAAAATAACAATACAGGTCTTCGCCCGTATTTATCACTCAGGTTACCCAATACAGGCGCAAAAAGAAACTGCATAATCGCATAGGCAAACGTGAGCCACCCACCATATTGAGAAGCTTTGCTGATATCGGTGATATGCAATAACTGCTCGATCAATTTGGGCATTACGGGAATGATCAGTCCGAATCCTGTTACATCGATCAGTAAAGTGATAAAAATAAACCCGATTGCTGCCTTGCGGTTGATGGCCATATACGTGCTGAATTAATTTTGTAAAGTTGAAGGATCGCTTTTTCAAATAAAATTATAAAAGCTCCCGTTTCACGCCGGGTATCTCCAATACAAGATCCGCACCATAGGCCCCGGCCGGTGTCTGGTAACCGGTTTTATAATTTCCCTGCAATACTTTCTGTGTAATGAGGAGGCTGCTCATAGCGGTTAAAGTATACCCCTCTGGTGCCTGCATGCGGGCACTCGCTTTCTGCCCTGCCGCATTCATTACTTCACCCCAAACCAGGCTCATTGCTTTCCCGCGCATTGCATCTGATGGACCTGCCGGTTTTTGTTTGATTTTTTTCTTTGCGTAATTGCGGACAATAGAAGTTCGCAACAACCAGTTATAGAGGCCTTGCCATTTTAGCAAAGAAAAGGTTTTGGGAGAACTGCCTGTATAGGCCTCAATATTTGGGATACCAGTTGTAGTGTAGGCGGTAGATACATCTCCCCAGGGGATACACATCACAAATAATTTTTTAACCCCAAAATCAACCCAGAAGCCTTTGTGTCCTAAGGGCTTTTTAATGATATTACCATTCTCACGCACAGCGCCGCCCTCACCCAGGTTTTCGGCCATGGTTGTAGCGGTACCATGCGATAACTTGCCTCCAATCGTGGCAAAAGCTAGTTTTAAATGAGTAGCATCAGGCAACTGCTCTTTGAGGTATAATGCGATACAATCTGTAGGTACCACATCAAACCCCACACCCGGCATAACCATGATACCTGCCTCTCTGGCTTTGGTATCATACTGTTTGGCGCGCTCAAACACGGATATTTCTCCTGTAATGTCGAGGTAATGTGTTTTAGTGGCGAGACAGGCTTCGATCATGGCTTTCGATGTAAATTGGAACGGGCCCGCCGCATGCAATACTACTTCCACTTCATTCAGGGCTTCGTGTAATGAAGTGGTATCAGCAAGGTCAATTACTTTATAGGGCAGTTGTAAGGAATCAGCAAGAGATTGTAGTGATGACGCATTCCGTCCAGCCAGAACCGGGGACAGTCCGTACTCTGCCGCCATTTTTGCAATGAGTTGCCCCGTATACCCATTGGCGCCATACAGTAAAAAATTATTTCGCATGCCGAAATGTACAAAGATTGCCGGGGATTCTGCAGTAAGGGCATAAAAAAGGGAGTATCGCTACTCCCCTTTTTTCCTTTAACTCATAACTCAATAAACGAACAAACTTTATTTATGCAACTTAATGGTGCCAACTGAAGTTTCTTTTGGAGCAATAACCACTACATTGTTTACTGTGGTATCAACATATCCGTTTGATGCATTGATGAATACGGAATAGGTGCCAGTTTTAATACCCCGTAGTTTAAAATATCCTTCTTTATCAGGTAAGGCATAGGCAGTATCTTTTGCATTGAAAACAGTTACTACCGGATATCCGTCTTTA
>JBKJPR010000418.1:0-2991 GCA_046594275.1 Sediminibacterium sp. | reverse complement strand
AGGATATCTGCGCAGGTCATTGGCGCCAGACGGATTATAAAAACTGTTCACAAGGTTGCGTACAAAATAACCGGAGGCATCCATCCTATTCCGCGAATCAGAAACCTGTCTTTCTTTTTGGTACGACAACTGGAAACTGAAAAAACGGAAACTGTATTTTGCATTTGCCCGCAGCAACAGGTGGTTGATCAGGGAGCTATTGTCAGAGAGGCGTATTTCTTCGAGTGGCCGGTACTGCCAGTCAAGGTAACCGGTGGCGGAAACACTGTCTTTATACCTGTCGCGCAGGCTGCGTGTAAGTGGTAAGGGCGTCCCATCTTCACCGGCTAATTGTGCGTATGGATAAGGGGAACCTGCATTGCTGAGGGAGGATGAAATAGCACCGAGCCCTCCAGGGTTATTATTGACACTGGTGGAACGGGTATACAGCATTGCACCGCTGAGTTCCAGGTTTTGCACCGGCCGGAAACTATTGGTCATACCCAGGGTCAGCCTTTCATAGCTGTTACGAACGAGGTTGGCAAGGTTACGGTCATACCCCACAGAAGCGCTATAGGTATGCATATTACCGCCCCCGCGCAGGTTCAGCGCATACTGCTGATCGAGGCTTTCCCGGTATACATAACGGGAAATATCATTGCGTATATCTAAGGTGCTTAAAAGGGCCAACTGTGCGTCTGCATCAGCGGAACTGATCTGCCCGCTTCTTTTTTTAGCAAGTATTTCTACAACCGGCGTAACACCAATGAAGTTGGTGCTGTTGGAGAGTGTATTATCATAAAAGCCTTTGCTGAAAAGAAACTGTTCCGTTTCTATAAAACCGGGGGCGGAGAGGAAATTGGGCGAATAAAACAGGTCGGGCTTTTTGCCGGTGGTAATCATGGAACTAAAGGCAAGTTGTAAGGGTTGGTTATATTTTCCTTTTTTAGTGGTGATTACGATCACTCCGTTGCCGGCCCTGGCGCCCCAGATCGAGGCTGCTGCCGCGTCTTTGAGCAGGGTAATGTTCTCCACATCATTCGGGTTCAGGTTGGCCAGATCGCCTTCATAAGGAAAATTATCCAGTATGATCAGCGGGTTGGCATTTACTTTTTCATCAATGGTGCTGCGCCCGCGGATAGCGATACCCGTTTTTTCATTGGCTCCCAGCGTGTTCTTATTGAATAGCACGCCGCTGGCAATACCTTCCAGCCGGCTGAGTATACCGGTGCTTACCCTTCGGTTGATAAGAACGCTGTCTATGGTAACAAAAGAACCGGTGGCCCTTTCTTTGGGTATAAGCTGGTAACCGGTAGATACTGTTACATGATCCAGTTCCTGAATATTTTCGTCGAGGATAACCAGCAGAGGCGAAGGGGAATAGGGCCCTACAGGTATATGCCGAGAAAGATAACCAGTGTGCGATATAACGAGTGTATCAGCGGTGGCTAAGCGAAGCGTGAAGCTGCCATCCGCAGTGGAAAATGTATTAGATTTATGGGAAAGGGAAAAAGAAGCGTCAAGCGGAATCCGCGACCCCTTTGACATTACTTTTCCCTGGATGATAGTGGTTTGTGCAACCATCTCCAGAAAGGGGCAAAGCACTGCCAGTAAGCAAAAAAACGATTTCATTGCAGTTAATTAAAAGTTGAAGAATAAAAGCCGGTTACGCCGCTGGGTTTATACCGGGTTCTTCGGTTTTTTGGCAAACTGTGTCTTAAGCAGGCACAACGCTTTGCCGGTTGGGGAGAAGGGCATCAGGCGGTTTTTCAATCTTGTGTTTTTATAAGCGGGACAGGCATATTTCCATAAGGGAAGCCTGGGTTTTGGGAGAGGGTGATTCAGCGCCACGAAATACAATACCAGGTGCAGCAACCGCCGGGGGAAACGGTTGCATTCAGGAATAGATAGGTGTTGCTGCGCAGTCATTTTTTATTTATTACTGTAAAAACATTAAATACTTCCCTATAGGCGATTGACCGGGATAAACGCTTTCTTCATTTTTATACTCACTTACAGGCAATTCTTGAAAACCAAAGTCGACATTTTTGTTATTGAACGGGTCAAAGAAAAAAGGATAGAGAACGGTCTTTCCCAGTCCGACCTTGCTTATGAGTTAGGTATGTCCGTTGGTTTTATAGGTAAGATTGAAAGCAAAAAGTACCCGGCGCACTATAATATCCGTCACCTCAATGCACTCGCAAAAATCCTGGAATGCAGCCCGCAGGATTTTTTGCCTAAAAAACCTTTGTAATCCTTTCTTCTTTTGTATGGGGGAACAAATATTACCAGGCTAAGATAAGAATAAAACGAATACTCTCCTATAGGAGAGTAAATATTTTTTAACGGTATTATTTTCGGGTGTTTTCACCCCTCTCGACGAAGGAGGGACCTGGCCATCGGTTAGCACCCTCCCAACGAAAGAGGGGCAAGCCCCTCAGTTAACACCCAAAAGCTTCATGCATTTGTAAATCCTTCATCATAACACGCTGGCACTATGCGTGATCTCTTATTTTAGCTTCCTGCTTTTGTGAATCCTCATTATACAAGCTGAGCGCTATACGTAACTATAGGCCGTAATATCCACGTAACCTCTGCTTACTTACTTTGTCTTGATACGACTCCCGATAATATCGGGAGATGTTGAGCGACCCGGGATAACGCATAGAGGCTGTAACAAAGTAATCGTAAAGCCTCCTGCATTGGTAAAATATATCCTTATAACAAGTTGGCGCTTTGCGCGGCCTCTATTTGTCTTGCCAACGCGCACATTTTCGTCTATATTATGAATAGTGTAAAACGAGTTGTTTTGTGCTTTTTTTAAAGTTATGAATATCGAAGTGTACAATGAAAAAACAAACATCAGTCCCTGTGGAGGGGCCTCTTTGGGTACGGTGTCGGGCGAAGCCTCGACAGCACAAATCATGCGCAGCAGATTTGGGCAGTGTCCAAAGCAGCCCCGGAATAGGGACGGAGCCCAGCGGCTCTGAGCGACCCGGGGTTTCGCAGAGA
>JBKJPR010000364.1:0-6860 GCA_046594275.1 Sediminibacterium sp. | reverse complement strand
TGGCCCTCAACGGTCCGCTTACTTAAATGCAATGTATAGGCGATCTCTTTACTGGTGAACTCCTGGCAGATGAGTTGCATGATCTCTTTCTCCCGGTCCGTAAAGGACAGATCTGTTTTAATAGGCGACTGGTAATTTTTAGCTACAATTTCTGTAAGCCGTTCCGTGATTTCCCGGCAGAAATAGGGTTTATGCTCGTAAACAGTGGAGATGGCTTCGGAAATTTCTTCACTATCAGCACTCTTTAATACATATCCCAGCGCGCCGGCTTCCAGCATCTGTAAAATGGCCTCTTCACTGCCATGGGCGGAAAGCACTATAACACGGCTCCCCATTTTTCTCCTGACCAGTTCTTTGGTAGCGGCTATGCCATCCATTACCGGCATTCCAATATCTGTGAGTACGATATCGGGCAAAAGTTCAGCCGAACGCCTTACCAGTTCCTGCCCATTGCCAGCCTCGCCTACTACTTCCACATTCCTGATTTGCGACAGCAGTATACGCAGGCCGGTTCTGAAAATACCGTGATCATCCGCAATCATGACCTTAATGTTTCTCTTTTCCATCGGTACTGTTTTAAAAGTGATAGAAGATCCAGGTACTCATACCAGGGCTTATCAGCAACGATTACCGGGGGGAATGATAAAGCCGCTGCGTATTTATGACCCGTTGTTTGCACAAGGTCTAAAAAATAAAAATGATTGATTAGGTATTTATACCGGATAAATTCAGCAATTCACGGATTTTATCCCTGTATGAAAAGTCAATCGCTGTGTAAAATAGGGTAGATATTGAAAAGCGACAAGCGTTAAAACACGGTGTTTTATACTATTTGAAAAAGAATGAGGCTATCGTGGAATCTTATACTCTTCCAGCAGGATGTGCAGATCAATGTCAAGGCCCTGTGCCAATCCAACAAGCGTTGTAAAGGCAAAATTTACCTTCCCTTTTTCTATCCGCTGTATCTGGCTGTATTCCAGTCCGGACGTAGCGGCTAACTGGCGGATACTGAGACCTCGTTCCTTTCTCAGCCTGGTCAGGTGAGTTGCAAACCGGGTCAGTATCTTTTCCTTGTTGGTCATTCCATAACAAGGTCAATTCAATAGGTTTAATTATTGACGTATGATTATACGTCTAATGGAATTTATCCGTAAATTAGTACTGCAGTATAACCCTGCCCACAAAAAAATGACTACTAACCTTACACCTATTCTTTCCAAAGAAACCCTGCATAAGATCCTGTATGGTTTGGTAATGGCAAAGCTTAGAAAGTAAAATCTCACACTGCTTCACGGGTTAAAAGAACAGGCCTTCCAGGTAACTGTTAACCATAGCTGTTATAAGGCCTCGGGTATGCATACGCAAACTGTGAATAAAATAGTATAGAAATGTGGAGTATTATACCGCTATAAAATCAATAACCACCTTTATTTTATTGAATTTTAAACTTATTACACTAACCCAATAATAAGTTACATGATAAGAGCAGTCACTTCCGCTTATGAAATGATAAGCAAACATGGGTTTGCCGATATTATGCAGAACAGCCATACCGGCGAAAAATCATTACACGCTTCTGCATTTTTTGATGCGGGAGAAGTGATCAGTGATTTTTCCGCAGGTATGACACTTGAAACAGCTACCTACCTGACTGTACAGAAAGGCGATAACCAACACATCACATTGGAGCCTGATTTTTTACAGTATATCAATCATGGTTGCGACCCCAATGTTTTTTTTGATACAGCAGCTATGCAATTGGTTGCACTCAAAGAAATTCAGCCAGGTGATGAGTTCATGTTTTTTTATCCTTCTTCTGAATGGGATATGTCGCAGCCTTTTGATTGTTTCTGTGGCACCACCAAATGCTTACAACGAATACAGGGCGCCGCTTATTTATCCGACGACGAAGCGATGCGATACAGGCTCACGAATTTTATTCAACAGAAAATACAAAACCGAACTGCGAAATAAACGACATGCATTCTTTTGCTCCTTTTATTCCTGCTGTACCTGTTAACCGGCTGAAGGTCTGGGTACTGGCGCCTAACCTGGTTACGCATGATGCCAATATCGATTATTACTATGATTTTACACAAAGCATAGCGGAGTACACAAAGTCATTTGCTGAATTGGGTATACCATGGCAATGGCAACCCGTAACAGTTGATGATTATACCCAGGTTATCGGTACTATTATTGCCGAAAAAAAATCGGGCAGCTTTTTTCCACTTGTATTGAATTTATGTGACGGCGACGAAGTGAACGGAACCCCGGGCATATCGGTGGTTCAGTTGCTGGAAGAAAAAGGATTGGTGTATACGGGATCGGATGAATATTTTTATCGCATCACCACCTCCAAGATACCCATGAAGGAGGCTTTCGATAAAGCCAACGTTCCTACTGCCCGATGGGAGGCCATCACTTCGCGTGACCAGGACATTACAGGGATAGTAGAAAGATTAGGCTCGCCGGTAATTGTAAAGCCTGCCGTATCGGGGGGCAGCATGGGCGTTGGCGTAAAGAACGTTGTGTATACCCGGGAAGAACTGGAAAAACAGGTGGAGCAAATGTTTGATGGCTACCGCGGATGGAACCTGGCAACAGGCGGAATCGTGGCAGAAGAATTTATTACCGGCCCTGAATTTACAACCATGATCGTTGGCTCGGCACAGGACCCGGAGGAATGTAAAATATTTGCACCGGTGGAAAGAGTGTTTCATCCATCTTTACCCGATACCGAAAAATTTTTATCCTTCGACCGTTTATGGGAAATCTATGAAGAGGAAGAACCCATGCCCGAAGACGCCAGCTTTTACGAATACCAGTCGCCCGAACCTTCGCTGCACGCTGCTATCAGGCAGGTAAGTTTAGACGCCTATGTTGCGGTTGGCGGTACAGGATACACCAGAGTGGATATCAGGATGGACCAGAAAACAAGGCAATTATATGTACTCGAAGTAAATGCCCAATGCGGGTTAAGCGAGGATGAGGATTATACCTCTATCGGCGCTATATTGCGGTTGAGCGGGATATCATTTACAGCATTGATCGTTGAGATCATCAATGATGCATTCAGGAGAAGGATAACACAACCGATGATCATGAATAAACACCTTGGCGCAGTTGTGCCACTGTCTGTTGCCCGGGCACGGAGAAAAAAAGTAAAATGAAAATCTGCGTATTACAACCCGATTACTCAACCACTGCAGTAGATTACCAATATTACGATCCCGCCCGCAACCTCTCCGCACTTTTGCCGGGTTCGCAGGTAGATCATGTATTACTTAATAAGCTTACTACCTACAAACAACTCAAAGCCTTACAGCATAAAAGCTATGACGTGTTCGTTAATCTTTGTGAAGGATACCTGGAATGGGAAGTGCCTTCTATTGATGTGATCTATACCCTGGAATTATTAGGTATGCCTTTTACCGGACCCTCCACCGTATTGTATGACCCGCCGAAAGAACTGATGAAATATGTGGCCTATTGCGAAGGGGTTACTACACCGGCCTATGTATTGATAGAAGAAGAAGGGGATCTGGACAGGGCCTGCTCGCAACTACGATTCCCCCTGTTTGTAAAACCGGCCAAAGCAGGTGACAGCCTGGGAGTGGATGAACATTCATTGGTGCATAACCAGGATGAGCTTCAGCAGAAAGTAAATTCGCTGAAAGCGGAATATGAACAGTTGCTGGTGGAAGAATATATCGCCGGGCGCGAATTCACCATATTGATTGCCGCCAACCCGGATGGGAAGACTGCTACTACCTTCAAACCTGTGGAATTTATTTTCCCCGCAGGATTCGAATTCAAGACCTATGCCTTAAAAACATCAGAACTCCACCCCGAGGCCAATATACCCTGTACCGATCCTGTTATAGAACAGCAACTCCGGGAGGCGGCCCGGAAAATATTCAAAGGTTTCAATGGATCCGGCTATGCCCGCCTCGATTTCCGGATGAATGAAAAAAGCGAATTATACTTCCTCGAGATCAATTTCACCTGCTCCGTTTTTTACAGCGATGGGTATGAGGGCTCGGCTGATTATATCCTGAAATACGACGGGATTGGCCAGGCCGGATTTCTCCGCCATATCATCGCCGAAGGCATTGCCCGGCATAAACGCATGCAAAAAAAATATACTATCAGGGGAAACGCGATCGCCGGATATGGCATCTATGCTACCCAGGATATTCAATGTAATGAATTGATATTCAACGGAGAAGGTATGGCTCAGCGTCTTGTGACAAGGCGTCATGTGGATAAAAACTGGACCGCTTCCGATAAAGAAATCTTCCGCCGTTACGCATACCCGCTGAGTAATGAAGTATTTTTGCTCTGGGATAATGATCCGACTGCATGGGCTCCCCAAAACCATAGTTGCCAACCCAATACTGCTTACAACGGCTTGAATGTGATAGCCATCAGCCCCATTGCACAGGGACAGGAGCTAACCCTCAACTATTCATCCTTCCTGGATGACCGGATGGAGCCTTTTGAATGCCGCTGCGGGGCGCCAGATTGCCAGGGCCTGATTACAGGTAAGCCGGGTAATTCGGTTACCGCAAGAGAAAATCAGGCAGCGTCTTAAACATTATCCCGTTTCGCAAGTCAAACTTACTTCCCATTAAAGCAAAGTAGACTCTATTGTATGATCCTGTACGTATCAACAGCGGAAGCTGAATGTTACTTGTATGCAAAAAGTGAAGGGAGAAACTGATGTCAAGATTCGAGATTTTAAAAAAATTAATGCAAAAGCACCGGGCGCAACTGGTGCTTACCTATTTGTTGTTTTCGCTTGAAATGCTCGGTGCGTTGCTTCGTCCTTGGTTTTTAGGCGAAGCGGTGAACGACCTGATCAAAGGAAGTTACCGCGGATTGATCATCCTGTCAGGCGTTCACCTGACCTGGCTGATCATTGGGACGCTCCGGCACCGGTATGATACGCGCACGTATTCCGCTATTTATACCTCGATGGTCACGCGTTTTCTATCGCGGCGTATAGACCAGTCTGCCGTATCTAAACTAAGCGCCCATTCTACCCTGGCCAGGGAATTCGTGGACTTCCTGGAATTTGACCTGGTATATGTGATTGAAGCCATGTACAATTTAGTGGGTTCGGTTATACTCTTATATTTCTACGACCGTTCCGTGGTTGTCTTATGCCTGGCCATCCTGTTGCCTGTAGTAGCCATCAGTTATGTATATGGCAAAAGAATGAATCGGTTGAACAGGTTAAAAAATGATGAACTGGAACAGCAGGTAGACATCATTACATCGGGCGATAAAAAAGCCATTCATAAACATTTCAATAATCTCCGTCACTGGCAGGTGCGTATCAGCGACCAGGAAGCATGGAACTTTGGAATTATGGAACTGATGGTGATGGTGGTGATCGGTATCTCCTTATTAGTAACCAATACCGTTTCTGGTTCTACCATATTAGCCGGAAACCTGATCGGTATCTATACCTATATACTCAAATTCGTTTCGGGACTTGATACGATTCCATACACCGTACAAAGATTGACTTCACTGAATGATATCACTCGGCGCATAGAATTGCAGGCAGAAGATTTTCCGATAGAGAATATCCAGCGTATAAAAACGGCCCGGCCGCCTAAGCTGAGTAAGACAATAGTGTAAGCAAGGTTTTTTTCACGCAAAGGCGCAAAGAATTAAGGCCCAAATATTGACAGGCATCTTGTATTTACTTTGTGTCCTTGCGCCTTTGCGTGAAATTTTTAAGGGCCGTTACTACAACGATTTCGTATTCAGCCAAATCGATTTCTTCTCCCATATCGAAAAAAACGCTTAATTTTTGGATTCATTTATAACCTAATCATTGCTATGTCATCCAGAAGAAAATTTCTCCAGAACACGGCTGTTCTCGCAGGTGGCGGTTTGCTTGGATCCGCTATGAATAATCAGTCATTTGCCTATTTCAAAAACAGTATAGCGCCAAGTGATCAACTGAATATTGCCGCCATCGGTGTTAACGGTATGGGATGGTCCGATGTTACGGCGGCCCTTAAAGTGCCGGGCGTAAACCTAGTGGGCCTTTGCGATATAGACAAAAATGTACTCGATAAAAGAATGGGTGACCTGGCCAAACTGAATGTAAACAGTTCTAAAGTCTCCACCTATAGTGATTACCGGAAATTATTAGACAATAAAGATATTGATGCTGTAATCATCGGCACACCCGATCATTGGCATGCACTGCAGATGATCCATGCCTGCCAGGCCGGCAAAGATGTATATATTGAAAAACCCGTTGGTAATTCCATCGGCGAATGCAAGGCAATGGTGAAAGCCCAGCAGCGGTATAATAAAGTAGTACAGGCGGGTCAATGGCAAAGAAGCCAGCAGCATTTTACAGACGCTATCAATTATGTACACAGCGGTAAACTCGGAAACATACGCACAGTAAAAGTCTGGTGTTACCTCGACTGGAAACAACCCCTTGATAAAAAACCGGATGGTCCCGTTCCGGCCGGAGTGGATTATGCCAAATGGCTGGGTCCCGCACCAACGAAACCATTCAATCCGAATCGTTTTCATTTCACCTTCCGCTGGTTCTGGGATTATGCCGGTGGATTGATGACAGACTGGGGCGTGCATTTATTGGATTATGCATTGATGGGTATGAAAGTAGCCAACCCGAAATCTATTTCAACTGTAGGTGGAAAATTTGCCAAACCGGATTCTGCAGATGAAACGCCAGATACACTAATGGCTATGTATGAGTTCGATGGTTTTAATATTATCTGGGATCATGCAGTAGGCATCGGCAACGGTAGCTATGGTAAAGATCATGGTATCGCATTCATCGGTAACAATGGCACACTGGT